>CABVBB010000176.1 GCA_902496505.1 uncultured Peptococcaceae bacterium | reverse complement strand
AGATCAGCAGTTTATCCATCCTTACAGCGCTCCCTTCATAGCAAAAAGAAAACTTGGTCTGTCTTTACTATAGCACACCACCGCTGGTTTGACCAGTAAATGTCCATGGTATAAGAAATTTTGTTTTCACTCTGTGGACACAAGGGATTCACTATTTTCCAAAAGCGCTTGGAAGACGAACTGCCCGCCACTACAGGATAATTCCAGAGAGCCGTGGTGGCTTTCCACGATATTGCGCACATTCGTGAGACCGATGCCGTGCCGCAGCTGGTCCGCTTTGTCGGTGAACGGTCCCTCGCCGCTCCAATTCACCGAATAAGCGACGGGATTAACGATGACGATCTTGAGCCAATTTTGCTTGAGCGTCAACGAGCAGGTGATGACGCTTCCCTGAGGCTCAGCCAATTTGGCCGCAGCTTCCAGGGCATTGTCCAAACCATTGGCGATGATCACCACCAACTCCATCACATCCACAGCGATGGCTTCATACACAGCCATCGTATAGCGAAGCGTCACGCCCATTTCCCGAGCGTGCCGCTGCTTGCTCTCCAGCACCGTGTCCAAGGCAATATTGCCCGTGATCTCCGGCACCGTATCGCTCAGCTTGCCCTCGATCAGTTCGATCTGCTCCAGTGCCTTTTGCAGCTCGCCGCTTCGGATATAGCCTGCAATGGCGAGGAGCGCGTTCTTCGTCTCGTGGCTCCAGCCGCGCAGCACCTGCCCCTTTTCCACCATGGCGCGATAGTGCTGCTCCTGGCTAACCAGCTGCTGCTTGGCCCAAGCGTGCCGCTTCTCCGCATAGTCCGCCTCCAGCAGCCGGTCGAACAGCAAAAACACGCAAAAATTGGCTGCCAACAAGAGCATCGTCAAAAACATCTGCAAAGCCACACCGACCAGATCATCCGGCCGCAGGAACGCATAATACACGATATACAGCGCGGCCAGCGTCGTCAGCGGAAAGATCATCAGCAGCGCAAAATTGGCCGCCGACAACTGTCCCCAATGCTTGCGCGAGCGCTTGATATGGCTGAGCAGCAGCTGAGCCAAAAGCAGCTTGATCAGATTAGCAATAGACACCCCTAGGATATAATCCTGCAGATCATGCGCGCCGATGGCATAGATCTCCCCTGCCAACAGGCTGAGCACCCCATGCACCGCGTATTCCACCAAACTGCCCATGAGGACGAAGGCCGCGCCTACAAAACATTTCGTCCAGATTTTGCCCCGATAGCAGACCACTGCCAGGCCCGCTGTCAGCAGCATACACAAAAGCGTGCGCACGACCGGCCAAATGACGACCGCAGAAAGCAGCCAAGAACTCAGCCCAAAAACGATATAAGCCGCCAATGTCTCATACCAGCGCGACCGCACAGGCCCCAGCAGAACGTATAAAAAATACGCCAAAAGCGCCGTTTCCATAACGACGCCCGCCATATCTACTGCTATTTTCAGTTCACCAATCACCCGTCACATTCTCCCCCTCCAGCAGATAATGCCTGATGCTCTCCTGCAAACTTTTGCGCAGCCTGCGGCTGACAGGCAGCTCGATCTCCTGCCGCCCTTTTTTGTCCGTATAAGCCAGCCGCACCGTCTCTCCCGCGCTGCCAAAGACATAACGCAGATTGATCAAGCAGCTGCGGCTGATGCGTACGAACCCCTGCTTGGCCAATTGCTTAGCCGCCGTGCTCAGCTGGCCATACATCTCATACGGCAGGGCCCGCCCTCTTTCGTAGACCTCCAGCTTGCGGCCATTGACCGAAATATAGAGGATCTGTCCCACCGGCACAGCGATATGCTCGCCGCTGCTGGAGATCACGAACTGCTGGTGATCCTTATGGTACTGTGCCAGACAGCGCTCAAACTCCACACAAAACCGCTCCTGAGTGATCGGCTTGAGCAAAAACTGGAACGTATTCAAATAAAACACATCGCTGATATAGCTGGCATAGCCCGAGATAAACACTGTCAGCACCTTGCGCTCCCTGGTCTGCAAAGCCTCGGCCACAGCCAGCCCATTGAGCGCCCCATCCAGCTCGATATCCAAAAAGACCAGATCAAAACCTTCTTCATCTGCCAGCATGGCTTCACCCTCGCTGAAAGCCGCCGTCTCCAGCGACTCCTGCTCAGCATACTCCTCGATCCACGCCAGCACCTGCTCCCGTACATACGGGTCATTCTCGCAAACTCCGATCCGCATCCTGTTTCCCCCTAAACCATCGCCTTTGCCGAAAATGCTCGTTCTTTAGTCAGTATATCATATCGTGCGGACCTTGTCACAAAGTAACTATGTGCTTCCTTTTGCCCGCCCATTCCAGCAGCCCCGAGAGCCAAAAAGCACCGCCCATAAGCGATGCTCCTGACTGCTCACGCCTCTGGAAGTTTAGCCGCAAACACGGCGCCGATCCGCTCTATGGCGCTTTCATCACGCTCCAACTGAATGCGCTCCGAAGGCTCCAGCCAATTCGGCTCATCATAGATATACGCCCATTTGTCCCCTTGGGTATCCGTATAAATACAGCACCAAGACGTCTTGTCCGTCTCCCCCAAATGATAATGCGGCATATTCATCTGCGAACACCCCAGCCAGATCTCCTCTGTGGTCAACGTCACTTCCTGTTTGCCGCACGCTGGACAATAAAAACTGTCCGCATACTCCTCCGTGACCAGATTGTCCTTACCTGCTCCGGACGGACAATCCCTGACCGCGCTGGCTCCCACTGACGCATCGGTATAGCTCTGCAGACAGCTGATCCCCTCTGCACCGCAGCTGCAATCTTGTGCTCCAAGCATCATCGTGGCATTGCGGCTGGCGTCAAAAGCCTTGTCATACGCTTCCCGCTCTGGCCAAGCCAATTGCTCGACCGCTGCTTTCCCGGCTAATTCATCTTTTGGCGGCTCCGCTGCCTTTTGACCGCAGCCAGCTGAAAACATCGAAACTACCAACACCAGCAGCCCTACTCTCCAAGCTTTTCTCCTCATTCCCTCGCATCCCCTCTATGATATTTGGAAATATTTTAGCACATTCTGTCGATGGCCGTCCACAAATCCGTCTTAAGTGGTCAAAATCTTGTCATGAACGGTCAATTCCCGCATAAGAAAATAGACCAGCCACAAGCCAGTCTATTTTCCCGGAAGCTCGACCTTCCACTCATTATCGATCTTTTTAAAAAAGATCCATCTTTCCTTCTGCTCTCCCGACGCATACCAGCGCGTCACGCCCACCATACCCACATCGCCGTGGATCTCGCCCGGGCCGAATTTCTCCCTGACCACACCCTCAGCGCTGTCGTACGGCGGCGCCAAAAACTGCGCTTCATCATAATTCTTATCCGTCAATTCCCAAGCATCACGGATGGTGTCCGCAGACTGTACTGCCTGACAATACGTCATCGCCGTCTGCCGGATCATTTTTTCCTCTGCTGTCGGCCAGTCGATCAGCGACAGCACTGCTGCGGCCACGATCAGCAACACGGCTGATCCGATCCAGACGCCATAACGCTGCATTTTATTCGCCACGATCGTCCCCTCCTACGATACCCAAAATGCCGGAAGCGCTCGCTTCCACCAGCCAAGCCGCCTGCTTGACCATCCGCTGCCCATTATCCTAGCACACCACCGCCGGCTCTGTCCACAAATCTGTCGTAAATGGTCAAAACTTGTCACGAGCGGTTTGCCCTAATCCATCACGCGCTCGACCTCGAGGCCAAAATGCCCCGCCGACCCATCGACAGAATAGATCACCGTCCTGTAATACCCCTGCGCGCTCTCACCATGGATCGCCACTTCCAGCCGACTGTACGTCCTGCTCTCCCCAGGCCGCAGCACATTGCCGCCAGCCTCAGAGCCCAGCAGACACATATCAAAAGGATAGCGCAGCCTGTAATACAGCACCGAATCCCCCAGATTGCTGACCGTCACCTTGAGCGGCTCGCTGCCCTCATATACAAACCCCAGCGTACCCTCACCAGCAAACTGCGCCGACTGATCAGAAATAATATTCTGCACAGCAGCTTCCGCAGTGACTTCTGCCGCACCAACCGCCGCCGTACTAAATACCAGCAGCATGACCGCTAAACCAATGCCTATACACCACTTACCCCTCTTCACCACGATCTCCCTCCTTCTGCTGCAAACGATACAGCGCTATACTGCTCTCCACGATCTCTATCACCGCGCCAGCCAAGCCCACAGCAAAATAAAACGGCGTACGCCCTGTAACTATAGATTTCACCAGCCCAACCAGACAGATCACAGCAGCCACGACGGAAATCCCCAGCCTCCAAAACACGCCAGACTGATCACGTCTGCTCACACCGATCACATCCTATCATGTCAAAATCACGATATGCTCAGTCTAGCATACCCCAGCCGGATATTTCTACAAATCATGCTTAATTGGTCAATCGTTTGTCGTGAGCGGTTTATTTTTCTCACAGGCAGCTTGCTTATCTCTACTAATTTTATCCTCAATGCTGCTTTACTCTTCTGATCACAAACCAAAAAACTCCGGCAGACACTGCATAAACAGCGATAAATAGCGCCAGCACTTGGAGATGGATCTGCAAAAGCGCGCTGCTGCCCACTGATAAAACCATTTCTGTTTTTGTCCAAAGCCACTTGACCATCAAAACTTCGCCCACCAGCGCTATGATCATCGTGCCAGCCCATGCACTGAGCATAGCGATCATCAGCTCCAGCATCTGCAGCATCGTCACCTGAATATCAGTATAGCCTATGGCTTTAAGCATTGCTAAATATTTTCTCTGATCTGCCAGCTTCAACTGAGGTATCAACAGAACGATCACCAGCAATATCAGCGCAATGACCCAGCACATCACATCCAATGCACCTAAAAGCAGCGCAGTCAATTGATCGCCTTTCTCCAGGCCGCTGCTCCTCATCAGCTGCTTGGCCCAAAGCGCCCATTGCATGAGCAGATAGCAGCAGCCCAACATCCCAATTTGATACCAGCTGCCTTTAACTCTCCAAAATTTTCGCCAGCTGATACGTACCATATTTTTCAGTGCTGCCATACGCTAATCATCTTCCTTCAATATCGTGACCACCGAAAGTTTTCCCAGCTTGTGCAGCGCAAAAAGCATCGCTATTAGCGGAACCAAAAGCGCCAAGGCCAAATGCCCCAGTACAAAACCAACAGAAAAAACCGGCAGCCCCATTTCTTCAAATAAGAGCGCATCCAAATAGTGATAGCTGACTTTTCCCAATAACAGCGCTGCTGCAAAAGCGATGAAGGCTATCGTTTCTGTCTGTATGAGTAAGACCTTCGTGATCATTCCATTGGTATAGCCAGCTGCCTGCATCAGCGCAATATCCCCTTTGTGTTTATCGATGCCCCTGGCCTGTAATAAACTGATCAATGCAGCGCCCACCATCAGCACTGCAGCCTGCATCACCAACGCCATCAATTTAACAACATGAATGGCTTTCCAGTTGATCACAAAAATTTTACGAGGGTCAAATCCCATTTGCCTAAGACTTTCCTCCACCTCCGGCAAATGATCATAATGATCTGCTAATATCAGCAAAGAGCGATTAGGGTCTTGGTATTGCTGCCAATTCCCTTCAGTCGTCTGATTCAAAGCACTGATCTCGTCAAAAGAGCTTAGAAACTGATTTTTTAATACATACTCTTCTCCTGTTTCATATACA
>CABVBB010000175.1 GCA_902496505.1 uncultured Peptococcaceae bacterium | reverse complement strand
CCCCGGCAGGCAGGGGATAGGTCTAGCCATGCAGCATAATCAGTATTATACCATTGCGCTGCTTTTGGCAGATGAATTCGGCTATCATGTTGAGCTGGAGGAACCGCTCTCCTACGATTATACCAATGAACCAGAATTGGATATTTTCCGTGATGTCAATAATGACGGCATCCAGGAGATCTGTTATCTGCTGCCGCCGGAGGAGGATGGGGGCAGTCACACCCTCAAGGATTATTTGCGGGTATGGTACCAGTGGCAGGACAGTGTGGGATTACAGGCCGTACAAGCCAGCTTCAACAGCAGCCAGGATGGGTATGAATTCCAGCTGCCTTCTCAGTTGATCGGCAGGATCGAATACCGATTCAGCAAATCTCAAGGCGTGGAATGGACAGATGTGTTCCTGACAGGCGAAAATGGCGGCAATATGTATAAGCTCTTCTCCATCGCTGCGGTGGATACGTACACTTGGGAGCAGGGCAGCAGTCTTCCTAAGGAGCAGATCACCGTCCTAGGCAATAATCCCAATAAGAAAAAAGTCTACATCGCTCTGCTCAATCAGGCGCTGCCAGAGGAAATGCCAATTACAGAAAATCAATTGATCGCGTGTCTGCGCATAGAAGGAGGGAAATAATTTGGCTGCCAAAATTTTGATCGTCGAAGATGAGGATGCTATCCGCAGCTTTATTCGCGTGAATCTCAAGCGCCATAATTTTGAGATCATTGAAGCGGCCAGCGGAGAGGAGGCTTTGGAAAAGGCCGATGCTTCGGTGGACATCGCTTTGCTGGATGTTATGCTGCCAGGGATCGATGGTTTTGAGGTCTGCCGCAAGATCCGTGAGACTTATCCAGCGATGGGCATCATCATGCTGACTGCCAAAGGGCAGGAACAAAATAAGATCGAGGGACTGGAATTGGGCGCCGATGATTATATGGTCAAGCCCTTCAGCCCCAAGGAACTTTTGGCGCGCATCAATGCGCTCCTGCGCCGCATCAGTCTGGCGGATAAGCAGGTGGAGGAAGAGAGCAATGCCATCCATTCGGGGATATTCACCATCTTGCAGGATGAGCGCAAGCTGCTCAAAAACGGTCAGGAGATCGAGCTGACGCCGATCGAATTTGCCTTGGTGAAATATTTCATGGAAAATCCCAATAAGGCCATCCATCGGGACGAGATCCTCAACAATGTCTGGGGCTACAATTATGTAGGGGATTTCAAGATCGTCGATGTCAATATCCGCCGCATTCGGCAGAAGATCGAGGAGGATCCCTCCAACCCAAAATACATCGAAAAGGTCTGGGGCTATGGTTATCGCTGGTGGGGAGGAGAAGAGTAAAACGTGCAGAGCATCAGCAAACGATTGATCAGCAATTACCTGCTCATAGGGGTGTTTATGCTGGTGATCTTGGAATCGCTGTTCATCTTCGCGATTGCCCAGTATTATCTGGGCGGCATCGAGCGCAATCTGGTCAACCATGCCGATATGTCCGCTGCTTTTTACAGTCAGTATGAGCCTAAGAATGTCCAAGGCGATAAAGTCACCATTCAGGATAAATCCAAATTTATTTTTGAAAATATGAGCGATGGGGAGCAGGCCTTGATCGAGGTGGTCGATCTGGCGGGCAATGTCGTGATCGACAATACCGGCTCTGCTTCTCTGGAAAAGGTGACAACACCGGATTATGCCAAAGCATTGGCAGGAGAGACCGATCCGTGGTATGGGCGCAGCGGGCTCAATGAATTCATCCTATCCGTCTCTGCGCCCATCTATCACGAAAAAGAGATTATCGGCGTTTTGCGCTATGTTTCTACGCTGGAAGGCGCCATCAAGGTCATTCGCCAGTTCGTCCTGCTGGCGCTGGGTATCGGCGTCGCAGTACTATCCTTGGCGGCAGCGCTGGGGTATTTGATGTCGCGGCGCATCGTCGTGCCTATCCAGGAATTGATTCGAGTGACAGAAGAGATCGCGGAGGGCAACTTCAAGGTCAAGGCCATCAAGTATCACAACGATGAGATCGGCCAACTGGTGGATGCCGTCAACATCATGGCCAAAGAGATCACCAAATCCGACCAGGCTAAAAATGAATTCATCTCTTCTATCTCCCATGAGCTGCGCACGCCGCTGACTTCGATCAAGGGCTGGGGCGAAACGATCCTGGATGCAGTGGACGATACAGAAACAGCAGAGGAAGGTCTGCGGATCATTTGCCATGAGACGGATCGTTTGATCGTCTTGGTCAACGATCTTTTGGATTTCTCCAAGCTGCAGGCACAGCGTCTGGAACTGCACAAAGAAGAATTCCCAGTCGATCGGCTTTTGCAGGATATCAGGAGTCAATTTACAGTCCGCGCCAAGCAGGAAAAGATCAAGCTGACCTTGTTTCAGGATGATGATCATGTGCTGATCATGGCTGATTACAACCGTTTGAAGCAGGTGCTGATCAATGTTATCGACAACGCGATGAAATTCACCACTGGCCGCCCTGGCGCAGAGATCAAGATCACCAGCGAGATCATTGACGATCAGCTGGTCATTACAGTAGATGATAACGGCAGCGGCATCTCACCAGAGGATCTGCAAATGGTCAAGGATAAATTCTATAAAGGCACCAGCAAAAAGAGCGGTACAGGCTTGGGGCTCTCTATTGCCAGCGAGATCGTTGAGCTGCATGGCGGCAAGCTGTTCGTGGACAGTGTCGTTGGCAGCGGCACTAAGGTCGTCGTTTTGCTGCCCTTGATGTATGAATTGATCAATGATGACGAAGAAGAGAATTACTAAAAATAGGGCTATCCAAAACCGATTTTTTTCGGTAAAATAGTGTGGAATCTATCAGCTCAAGCGTCTTGAGCAAACATCTAGGAGGGAGCATTTTTGGTACAAAAGTCAAGAACAGGTAAAAAGAAACGCAATCCGTATCAAGGCAAGCCGGCACCAGCTAAGCCTCAAGAAGACCCCAATGCAGCTCAGATGAAGAAGGTCAATCGTGTCTGGATGATGGGCCTTATCCTCTGCTTGATCGGTATGCTCTTCGGCGGGACCTTTGAGCAGGGTTCTGTCGCTTATCGGGTCATCAATATCGTTTGCTACGGTGCTTTGGTGGTCATCGGCGCATATATGCTTTATTCAGCTAAGGCTTTTGAGAAAAAAGGAACAGCAACCATGAACAAGATCTTTGGTGTGATGCTGATCGTTCTAGGCGTCATGCAGCTGGTCGTGTTATTCTAAAGCGTGATAAGGAGATCATCAAATGGCGCAGAAAAAGAAAAAGCAGCGTCCGCCAGCCCAGGTCCAAAAAGCAGCAGAGCCTGTATATGCTGACAAAATGGAACCGAAGGCTCAAGTGCTGCTGGCCATAAGCGTAGCGGTCTTTGTCTTAGCGTTCGTCATCATGTTTTCTTCGTCGCGCTATGGCTATGGTACAGAGACCTATCAATGGATGCAGATCATAGCCTACAGCGGCATGGCATTAGCCGGCGCTTTGATCTATTGGAGCAGCAAGTATAATAAGACGCGCCATCAAATGAATGTCAAGATGGTCGGCATCGTTTTCATGATGCTGGGTATTGGTTATGTGATCAATCTGCTCATCCACTTTTGAGCGGTCCAAAACCTATACAAAAAGGACGTCCCTGCGTGTAAGAGGGGACGTCCTTTTTAGTTTGGTGCGATCAGGCGTTTTTTATAGAATAGAGACCGTTTTCGGTCAGCAGATAGTCCATGGGTATATCATATTCATCCACTGGCAGCGGTTGGGCGGCAAGCTGAAGGGCAAAACAAACGCCGATCTTGACAGCGTCCGGACGCAGGCGGGGGAGGAAGCGGTCGTAATAGCCTGCGCCAAAACCCAAGCGATTGCCGAGACGGTCAAAAGCGACGCCGGGGATCAGACAGAGATCGATCTGCTCTGCTGGAATGGGCGTTTGCAGGGCAGGGGCTAGTTCACGGATATGGTAAGCGCCTTCTGTCAGCTGGGAAAAATCATCCAGCCGAGAAAGCAGGAGACTGTAGTCTGCCGTCTGACTGATGGGGATGAGCATGGTCTTGGCACTCTGCCAGCCAGCACGGTAGACATCATCCAAAGAAAGCTCCTGCGGCAAAGACAGATAGGCCATAACCGTCTGACTTGCGGTCCAAAGCGGTGAGGATAAAAGCGCCTGAGCGGCTTGAGCGCTGGCCAGGGTGCGCGCGCTGGGCGTCAACTGACGGCGCAGTGATTGGTAATGTTGACGGATCGTATCTTTCATAGGCTCACTCCCGTTGATTTTTTACCAGTATAACACATTTTTTTTGCCAAAAACGTGAAAAAAATCATGAAAAGCTATTGCATTTTAAGGGGAGAATGATTATTATATTAAATAGATGTTAGCACTCGATAGAAACGAGTGCTAACAAAAGAGATATCCCATGTAAATCCTACATTTCACATTTTATTGAGGAGGCTTTTTCAAATGAGTATCAAACCAATTGGTGACAAAATTGCGATCAAACCAGTAGCGGCTGAAGAGGTAACAAAAGGCGGCATCGTCTTACCAGGCAGTGCCCAGGAAAAACCACAGCAAGGTGAAGTCATCGCTGTTGGCGGCGGTATTTTGTTGCAGAGTGGTGAGAGAGCGCCATTGGAAGTAAAAGTCGGCGATAAAGTTGTTTATGCAAAATATGCTGGTACAGAAGTGAAATTCAACGGTGAAGAATTTGTGATCTTATCCGAAAAAGATATCTTGGTCGTTTTAGGCTAAGACGATCCGCTTGATGAAAGACGTTTGTTAATTTAAGGAGGAAAATATAAAATGGCTAAAGAAATCCGCTTTGGTGCAGAGGCAAGAAAATCTTTGGAAACTGGTGTAAATGCAGTTGCTGAGGCTGTTAAAGTCACACTCGGGCCTAAAGGCAGAAATGTTGTTTTAGGTAATAAATATGGCTCCCCAACGATCACCAATGATGGTGTCTCTATCGCAAGAGAGATCGAATTAGAAGATCCGTTTGAAGATATGGGCGCACAGCTCTTAAAAGAAGTTGCTACCAAGACCAACGATGTCGCTGGTGATGGTACTACGACCGCCACTGTTTTGGCACAGGCTATGGTTCGCGAAGGTTTGAAAAACGTGGCCGCTGGTGCTAATCCGATGATCATCAGAAGGGGTATCCAGAAGGCTGTAGAAGTAGCTGTTGAAGAGATCGGCAAGATCTCCCATCCTGTAGAAAGCAAAGCTGCTATCGCTCAGGTCGCATCGATTTCTGCTGCTGATGATGCAACTGGTCAATTGATCGCTGATGCTATGGAGATCGTTGGCAATGACGGCGTTATTACCGTAGAGGATTCCCAGACTTTCGGCACCTCCTTGGATGTCGTTGAAGGTATGCAGTTCGACCGCGGTTATATTTCTCCGTACATGGTCACTGACACTGAGAAAATGGTCTCTGTTTTGGATGAGCCGTTGATCTTATTGACCGACAAGAAGATCAGCAATATCCAAGAGATCCTGCCTGTTTTGGAACAGGTCGTGCAGGCCAGCAAACCACTGCTCATCATCGCTGAGGATGTAGAAGGCGAAGCCTTGACCACCATGATCCTCAACCGTTTGAGAGGAACGTTCACCTGCGTAGCTGTCAAAGCACCAGGCTTTGGCGACAGAAGAAAAGAAATGCTCAAAGATATCGCTATCCTGACCGGCGGCGAAGTCATCA
>CABVBB010000174.1 GCA_902496505.1 uncultured Peptococcaceae bacterium | reverse complement strand
CATGAAATATCTCAAAGACCGCGCTGCCTCCACAGTCAGCGAAGACGTCGTCCGCCAGTGGCATGAAGCCACCTACCAATGGACTGATGAGTATATCGGCAGCTTCCTGCCCTACATCGACAAAGGCTGGACCATCCTCCTCTTCAGCGACCATTCCCTGATCTGTCCCGAAGGCGATCATCACGTCATCGGCGACAACGCCGGCATCAATGTCGGCATCATGGGCGAACTAGGCTACACGGTGCTCAAAAAAGATGAAAGCGGCAAAACGCTGCCCGAGATCGATTGGGCAAATACCCGCGCTGTCCAGACCCGCGCCAACAGCATTTACATCAACTTAAAAGGCCGCGATGCGCACGGTATCGTCGATCCCGCTGATAAATATGAATTAGAAGAGCAGATCATCACCGATCTCTATGGCTATCGTGATCAAAAGACCGGCCACCGCATCGTCTCCGTGGCGCTGCACAACAAAGACGCCATCCTTCTGGGGATGGGCGGGCCCTACGCTGCTGATATCATCTTCATGGTGCATGAAGACTACAACTTTGACCACGGCGAGTCCCTCTCCACAGCCATCGGCCACAACGATACTTCCGTCGGACCGATCTTTGCCGCTGCCGGACCAGGCATCAAGCCAGGCTATGTCATCGACCGCTATATCCGCGAAGTGGACGTCGCTCCCACTGCCGCCGTACTCTTGGGCGTCGATATGCCTGCGCAATGCGAAGGCGCCCCCGCTTATCAGATACTTACCGAACGTTTATAAATTCTCCTTTTATGGCAAAGCGCCTGTCCAACTTGTGGGCAGGCGCTTTTGGTGCAGTCAGATTTATTTGTCTCTCCCCTTGTACGTCCAGCGCCGTATCTGCTATACTGGAGATAACGAACATCTGCTGAATATTCAGCAGAGAGCCAGCTATTCAAAGGAGATGGGCTTATGAAAAAACTCGGTTTCGGCTTGATGCGCCTGCCGCTTCTCGACCCCAATGACCAGGCAAGCATCGATCACGCCACACTGTGCCAAATGGTCGATACCTTTTTGGAGCGCGGTTTCACCTATTTTGACACTGCGTACATGTACCATGATTACCAAAGCGAAAACGCTATCCGCGAGGCATTGGTCAAACGCCACCCCCGCGACCGCTACACCCTGACCACCAAACTGCCGATCACGCATTTAAAAGAACCCGCTGATCAAGAACGTATTTTTAACGAGCAGCTGGCCAAATGCGGCGTCACTTATTTTGATTACTACCTGCTGCACAATCTCGGCGCAGCCAATTATGAAGTGGCCAAGCAAATGGACAGCTTCACCTTCGTCCAGCAGAAAAAAGCAGCAGGGCTCGTCAAGCAGATGGGCTTTTCCTACCACGACAATGCCGAACTCTTAGACGAGATCCTCACCGCTCACCCAGAGGTCGACTTTGTGCAATTGCAGCTCAATTATCTCGATTGGGACAATGAAAGCATCCAGTCGCGCAAATGCTACGAGACGGCCCGCCGCCACGGCAAAGCCGTCATCGTCATGGAGCCAGTCAAAGGCGGCACCTTGGCCAACGTCCCCGCTGAGGCCGAAGCCCTTTTCCGCGCCGAGCATGCCGATTGGTCCGCAGCCAGCTGGGCGATCCGCTTCGCGGCCAGCCACGAAGGCATCATGATGGTCTTAAGCGGCATGTCCGCACCAGAGCAGCTGTTGGACAACACCAGCTTCATGCAGGATTTCCAGCCTCTTAATGAGCGCGAGCTGTCGATCATCGACAAGGCTGTCTCCATCATCAATCAAGCCATCACCATCGGCTGCACCGCCTGCCAATACTGTGTCCACGGCTGCCCGCAGCACATCCTCATCCCCACCTATTTCGCCCTCTACAATGCCGAAAAACAAGCGCTCAATGCTGGTTTTTCCACGCAGAAGACTTACTACGACAACTACACTTTAAATAATGGCAAAGCCTCCGACTGCATCGGCTGCCGCCAGTGCGAAAAAGCCTGCCCGCAGCATCTGCCTATCACCCAATGGCTCAAAGAAGTCGCTGCCACTTTTGAAGACTAATTAAACGCACAAAAAATGGCCTCTCCACAATGGATAGGCCATTTTTTTCTGGGCAATAAAAAAAAGCGGGCGAAGGGAATCGAACCCTCATATTCAGCTTGGGAAGCTGATGTTCTGCCACTAAACTACGCCCGCAGGATTTACTTCATTAGTATAGTCATTTTTCCTCTATTTGTCAAGCCGCAAAACGCAGGGTTAGCAGATGATCGCGAGCATCTGCTAAGATCGCTGCTCACTTCTTCCGTCTGACCTTATTGCCATAAGCCGTGTATGCGTTCCGAGTCATACCGCTCTGGGCTTGCGAAAGATCCCTGGCCTTACGCCGAACGATGAGGCCCAGCCCCCAGCAAAGGCAGATATGATCAGGATCCTCCCTACAAAAAAGCACGGATAAACGCCGTCTGTCTGCGGCCGTCTATCCGTGCTCTTTTATTGTCCTGTTCCTTACTTCAAATAGTCCAGTGCTCTCTGCAAAGCGTCTTCACCGACTGCGGTGACGATATCCGGCGTCAGGGTATTGCCCTTAGCGCTTTGGTCAGGCCGCAGCCATTGCTTGTGGGAAACAGTGCAGTAGGTACCTGAATTGTTCAGATTTACCGTCAAAATATCGCCGTAGTGATTCGGCATATTGGAGCTGGGGCGGCCGATCAGGGTACCTAATTTACCGTCGCGTACATAAACGGCCAGCATGTTGGCTGAGCTGAAAGTCCCCTCATCAGTGAGTACCACCAGCTGGACTTTGTCGTTAGCCCGCGCCAGTTCTGGCTGTGGCTCATAGCGCTGGCCGCCGCTGTCTTTGTCATACATTTGAGGATAGGTGCCCTTCGCCAGCGGCGAATAGCGGACATACGCGCCATAGCCAGGCGCCTCCATGCCCATCGCGTTCAAAAGCTGCACGCAGGTATTGGAATCTCCGCCGCCATTGCCGCGCACATCAATAATGACCTTGTCCGTACCATTTTGCACAGCCTTTTTAAGTTCCGCCACTGCCTGCTGGAAAGTGCTGTCGTCAACGCATTGGTCAAAATCCACGACCATGACGTCGCCAGCCATTTTGGTGGTGATCACCGGTTCCTGAGTCGTGTTCTGCGGCTGCACGAGACCCACGGTCTTAGACAGAGTCTGACCACTTTCCTTAAGGGTCAGCACGAGCGTGTTGTCTGCACTGAAAGCGGCCCCGGCCTTGATCAGCATAGCGGGCGAGGCCGCCCAGGAAGCATGATTGACGTCTTGTCCGGCAGTGTTTTCCGAAGCCACATAGCGGTCGATCACCGCAAAAAGCTGCTTGACAGGTACGCCGCCTACTGCTGTCACCTCTGTTTTGGTCACTGCGCTGCCTTTGTCTGTGAGATATAGATGCTCGCCGTCCGCTGTCCAGCCCACCTCCAGCCTAGGCTGTGGTACACCGCCGAAGGGATCGATATGCGTGTGCTCATCACCCAAGGACGCGGTATAAGCCATAGCTGCCCAAGTGAAATCATACAGCGTGCAGGCTGGATCACTGGTCTGCGCCAAAAAAGCCTCCTTGGCCGCCTGATAGCCTGCCGGCACAGCATCCAGTGCGAAGGCCGGATGGGTCTCCTCCAATGTCTCGATCAGCTGCTGCGCATCTTCAGCCATAGGCGCCTTGCCGATATAGACGGTATTGTTCTCTGCGTCCCATTCCACGCTCTTACCCAGCGCTTCGCCCACGACCCGTGCCGGCAGATAGACTGTCCCGTCCACGATGAAGGGCTCGACCTCGGTCCCCGCGCCATTTTTTGCTTCGATCTCCTGACCGCTCACCACTAGCTTGATGCCTGGATAGTACGCCTCCAAATTCCTGGTAGTGATGGCGCCGGAAGCCATTGCTGTTCCGGCCATCAAGGTGAAGATACACCCTGTGCTGATCAATACTTTTTTGACCTTCTGCATCAATATCCCTCATTTCTCTGGCTAAGCCAGCTGCTCGATATCTGCGATCAGCGCCTGAACATCTTCCTCCTTCGTGGCCCAGCTGGTGCAGAAGCGCACTACGGCACGGCCGTCAGAAAGTTTTTCGATGACGCTGTAGGAATATTTTTGTCCCAATTGCTCCAATTGAGCTTGGGTCAAAATGGGGAACTGCTGATTGCTGGGCGAATCATAGCGGAATGGGCAGCCCTTGGCGGCAAAGGCCGCTTTGATGCGCAGCGCTTGTTCGACTGCTTTGCGGGCGATCTGCCAATAGCGATCCTCTTCGAGCAAAGTGTCAAACTGGATGCCCAAAAGACGCCCTTTAGCCAGCATTGCGCCATGCTGCTTGATAGCGTAGCGGAAATCCTGCTGCAAAGCCTGCGCGGTAATGACTACTGCTTCGCCGAAGAGTGCGCCGACTTTGGTCCCGCCGATATAAAAAACATCACAGAGACGGGCCACATCAGCCAGCGTCAGATCACTGGCCGCCAAACCATAGCCCAACCGCGCGCCGTCCAAAAAGAGCGGCAGTCCCAGCTTGCGGCAGGTGGCGCTCAAAGCTTCCAGTTCAGCCTTGGTATAAACGGTGCCATTTTCGGTGGACTGAGAAATATAGACCATGCCCGGCTGAACGGTATGCTCTGGCCCGTCCTGCTGATAATGGGCGTCATAGACCTCTTGGATCTGTGCTGCGCTGATCTTGCCGTCCTCGCTGGGCACGGTGAGGATCTTGTGCCCGGTGGCTTCTACAGCGCCGGTCTCGTGGGCGTTGATATGGCCGCTTACAGCAGCGATCACGCCTTGGTGCGGCCGCAGGATGCTGGCGATGACGATCATATTGGCCTGTGTGCCGCCCACTAAGAAATGCACTTGGGCGTCTGGACACTGCGCCTGCTCTTTGATGCGCTCTGCTGCCCGCTGGCAGTAGATATCCTCGCCGTAGCCCGGCGTCTGTTCAAAATTGGTCGCTGCCAAACGTTCCAAAATCGCTGTATGGCAGCCTTCTCCATAATCACATTCAAATCGAATCATTTTTTACACGCTCCTTTATACAAAAAAAGGATACCGATGAAGGTATCCTTTTGGCTATGTCATCATAACCGATGCTGTTAAATAACTTAGAAAGATTTTCTTTTGTTATTTTTTCTAGCAGCCTCAGATTTCTTTTTGCGTTTGACGCTTGGTTTTTCGTAATGCTCACGTTTGCGGCATTCGGATAATACGCCGGATTTCTGGCAAGAACGCTTAAATCTGCGCAGTGCGCTATCTAATGTTTCATTTTTACCAACATGTACTTCTCCCACAGTTTTCCCTCCCTCCGATACTAAGCAGCGTCGCTCAAAACTGTGCAGCGCTCCTATAGGGACCTTCTAATCAAACAACACATCTTTCATTATACTATAACATTTCCAATTAGGCAAGAACTTCCTAGCCTGCTGGCCACAACATTTCTCTGCCGCCTAAAAGATGGAAATGCAGATGTCCGACCGTTTGCCCGCCCTGCTCGCCGCAGTTGTTGACGACACGGTAGCCGCTTTCGGCGATGTTTTTATCCTGAGCGATCTTTTGGATCACCAGCATGATCTTCATCAGCAGCGCACTATCCGCCTCTGTCAGCTCATTCAAGCTGGCAATGTGTTTTTTGGGGATCACCAGGACATGCACTGGTGCTTTGGGATCGATATCATTGAACGCCAAAACGTCATCATCCTCATAAACG
>CABVBB010000173.1 GCA_902496505.1 uncultured Peptococcaceae bacterium | reverse complement strand
GGCTCCCATACCACCATTTTAGGCTTGGTGGGCGATACGTCGGCTATCGATGCCAGCACGGTAGAATCCCGCGAATGCGTCGAAGCAGTCCAGCGTGTGCAGGAGCCTTACAAAAACGCCAACCGCAAGTTCCATCCAGACAACACGGTGGTGGATATCTGCGGACACAAGATCGGCGGCAAGCATTTCCAGGTCATCGCCGGCCCCTGCTCAGTAGAGTCTCGGGAGCAGATCATGACGGTCAAAGCTTCCGGTGCCAATCTGCTTAGAGGCGGCGCCTTCAAGCCCAGAACGTCCCCATACTCCTTCCAGGGCATGCGGGCAGAGGGCATCGAGCTGCTTTTGGAGGCCAAGAAAGAAACAGGGCTGCCGATCGTGACAGAGATCATGAGCCTGGCGCATTTGGACCTCTTCAATGATGTCGACGTCATCCAAGTCGGCGCCCGCAATATGCAGAACTTCGAGATGCTGAAAGAACTGGGCCACTGCAATAAGCCCATCCTGCTCAAGCGCGGCCTGGCCAACACTATGGAGGAACTTTTGATGAGCGCTGAGTACATCATGGCTGGCGGCAACAGCAACGTCATTTTATGCGAGCGCGGTATCCGTACTTTCGAGAAATACACCCGCAACACGCTGGATCTCTCCGCAGTCCCCGTGCTCAAGAAAGTCTCCCATCTGCCGGTCGTCGTTGACCCCAGCCACGCTACAGGCTACGCTTGGCTGGTGCCGACCATGGCCAAAGCAGCAGTAGCAGCCGGTGCAGACGGTCTGCTGCTGGAAGTGCACAATGATCCGGCCAAAGCGCTCTGCGACGGCCCGCAGTCGCTCAATTGCCAAGAGTTCGATGACCTGATGAAGGTGCTCAAACGGCAGCTGGAATTCGAAGAACGTGTGATGAACGAGGTGCTCTAAGATGACCGACAGCAGCCAATGGCAGCGGCTGAATGCACTGCACCACCAAATAGCAGCTATTGACAGTGAGATCGCCCATTTGTTTCAAGAACGTCTGCTGCTGGCCGAGGAGGCGGAGCGCCGCAGTCTCGAGCTGGAAGCGGAGCCCCAGCCTCAGGCCGTGATCCAGCCTATGGCGGGCTTCCACTATGAGACGGGAGAACTGCCGCCCACGGCGCGGGTGGCCTGTCAGGGCGTAGAAGGAGCCTTCTCGCACCAGGCAGCCGACCATTTTTTCCAAGATCCGGAGGTGCTTTTTCGGCCGCAGTTTGAGGAAGTCTTCCAAGCCGTGGCAGCCCAGCAGGTGGATTACGGCGTGCTGCCCATCGAAAATTCCACGGCGGGTTCGGTGGGAGCGGTGTACGATCTGATGCGCAAATACCATTTCTACATCGTCAAGGAGGCTAAGGTGCCCGTATCTCACTGCCTGCTGGCGAAGCCCGGCACGCGGTTGGAGGAGGTCCGAGAGATCTATTCTCATCAGCAGGCCCTGAGCCAGTGCGAAGGGTATTTGACCGCGCAGCCAAAGTTTACGCCGCACGCTTATTCCAATACCGCGGCTGCCGCCAAATATATCGCTCAGGAGGGGGAGCCCCATCAGGCAGCGATCGCCAGCCGCAAATGTGCAGCCATGTATGGGCTGGAGATCTTGGCCGAAGATATCCAGGATATCAGTCACAATACCACCCGCTTCATCTGCATCAGCCGCGAGCCGGTCTTTTCCGCGCAGGCCAACAAGCTGAGCCTCTGCCTGACGCTGCCGCACAAGCCAGGTTCGCTCTATCATCTGCTCAATAAATTCGCTATCAATCAAATGAACCTGACCAAGCTGGAATCCCGACCCTGGCCGGAACGCAACTTTGAATTCATGTTCTATCTGGATGTGGAAGGCAATCTGAGCGATCTGAAGACAAGATTGTTGCTGGAGGACTTGAATAATCAGCTGGGTTACTTTAAAATATTAGGCAGCTACAATGAAGCGTAGGTGAAAAATATGTTCATAGGTGTCCTGACAGTGAAGCTCCACATTCCCTGGGCCCATTCGCTCAAGGATAAGCGCCAGGTGATCAAAAGCCTGTGTGCCAAGGCGCGCCAGCATTACAATGTGGCTGCCGCTGAGGTGGGCGCGCAGGAGTTGTGGCAGAGCGCTGAGCTGTGCTTCGTCTGTGTGGCAGCGGCCATGACGCCGTGCCAGACGCAGCTGGATGCGCTGGAGCGCTTCGTGGAGGACTCCACCGATGCCGTGATTGTAGAAATGACGAGAGAATTGCGTTAGGAAGTGACGTCTTGCCTATAGAATACATCATACGCATCGTCTGGAACTGTCTTTTGCGCTCGGCACCCTTTATCGTCTTTTGGACTGTCGGCCGTTTGATCGTGCTGCGCAAGCAGCGGTCGTTAGGCCAGAGGGTGGAGCGCAGGCGGGAGATCTGGCTGTGGATCTTGGTGATCTACTTGATCATGCTTTTGCAGATCACGGTCTTTCGCTTCGGGCTGCACTGGGTACCGCTGGAAGTGCCGCGGAAGACCAACTTCGAGCCGCTGGTCACACTCAGACTGCTGACCCCATGGGCGCAGTTTTACAATGTGGTCGGCAATATCGTCTGGTTCGTACCGTTAGGGCTGGCTCTGCCGCAGGTCTTTCCCCGCTGCCGTTTGGGACGGACGATCCTTTTGGGAGCGCTGCTCTCTCTGACTATCGAAGGGCTGCAATATCTTTTTTACACAGGCATTACCGATGTCGATGATGTGATCTTTAATACCCTGGGCGCGGCCGCAGGCTGGCTGCTTCTGCTGCTGTGGCGGCTGAGCGCTAAGCTGCGCCAATGGGTGAAGCCCAAAAAGCTGCGGCACAAATGAATCGCATCCCCAAAGCAGGACAGCATGACTTTACTGGTCAGGCTGTCCTGCTTTTTTTGTCTGTCTGTGCGGCGAATCTTTCCGCAAAATTCATTTTAAAAATGTTGTTGAAAAATGATTTAATTCGGTTTACCATCTATTTAGACATCGATGGACTAAAAAAATGGGAGAATGACAGATGACTTTTTATTTGAGCAAGGCAGAAGAATATATCGCACCGACTGCAGTCGTCTATATGCGGCGAACTGGCAGCTATGGGCAGGACAATATGGTGCTGATGCAGCGCTTTAAAAAATGGCTGGCAGATAATGCTTTAGACGGAGAGGATACGGTCATTTTGGCGATGCCCTTAGATGATCCTCTGCAGACAGAAGCGAGCCAGTGCCGCTATGATGTCTGCACGATCTATCCGGAGGATCGGCCGTTTGATCCAGCGTTAGTGGAGGTCAGAGAACTGGCAGGCGGCAAATATGTGACCTTTTTGCTCCAGCATACGGCGTATGCTTTACAGAACGCTTGGCAGGAGTGCTTCGCCGTCTTGCCGGCGCTGGGGTATACCTTGGATGGTGCGCGGCCCATCATGGAACGCTACCAAAAAGTTTTGGTGGCGGACCATTATTGCGAGCTGTGCGTGCCCGTACTATAAAAGATCAAAGACGATGAACGATCGGGAGGGGAGACCATGAGGACGGAGCAGTTGTATTACGCTTTGGCTGTGGCGCAGACCGGCAGCTTTTCCAAGGCTGCGGAGCAGTTTTTTATCAAGCAGCAAAGTCTGCGCATGGCCATCAATCATTTGGAGGAGGAACTGCAGGTGGTGCTCTTTGAGCGGACGCCCCGCGGGGTGACCTTGACAGCAGAGGGGCAGCGGTGCTTGAATGAGCTACGGCAGATCTTGGACATCTACGAAGGCATCAAGGCGCGCTCTAGCGCTGGGGTGCGCAAGACATTGCTGACCATCGGCACCAATAGCTACGGCAGCGAGATCTTGTGCCACCTCATCGAAGATCTGGCCCAGGCTCATCCCCAGCTGCAGTTCCAGGTCAAGGAGAAAGCCCATCCTCTGGCTTTGGCGGAAGGCATCCTGCAGGGGGAACTGGATGGCGCGATGACCACCATTGCCGCCAATATTTTATCCGATGATGCGCTGCTGGCGGCCAATCTGCACAAAACGTTGGCCTTCAAGCCGCTGGCGAAGCTCCATGTGGGGGTGTATGTCCAGAGCGGCCATCCTCTGGCCGTCAAGCAGCAGGTCTCTTTCCAAGACTTGCAGCACTATCCGCTGGTCTCCTTCAATGATCGTTTTATCACCGAATATCTGAATAAGATCGCAGATCACGAACCGCTGCTTAATACCATCATTTCTTCCAATATCCAGATGAATCTCTCCTATATCCACCGGGAGCAGGGCGTGTGTCTGGCGCCCAGAGAGGTAATGGCGGAGCTTGCGGAGCAGGAAGAGCTGGTGTTTCTGCCGTTGGAAAAAGAAGTCCCGCTGATCTTGGGCTTGTTCTATCCGCTGGAAACGCCGCAGGCACAGGCGGTATTTGCGGTGATGCATTCTCTGGAGCAGGCCTATATCAAGCGCCAGCATACTAAGCAAAAATGAGGCGCCTCCGCTTGTCTGACCTGAGCGGGCGTGATAAAATGGGGCAAAGGGGGCGGAAAGATGCGCACAGAATACCTGACTTATCTGCTGCACGTTGCCAAGACCAAGTCGATCAATACGTCGGCCAAGGAATTGTATATTTCTCAGCAGAGCTTGTCCAAGGCGATCAAAGCGCTGGAAAATGAATTGGGTACGCAGCTTTTGGAGCGGCACCATTATGGGGTCGAGCTGACCGAGGCTGGGCGGCTGGTGGTGGAGCGAGCCAAGATCATCAGCGATCAGGTCTATAAGATCGATCAGGAGCTTTTCCCTTTTGTGAATAAAAGCGTCTCCAGCCTGCAGGGTGATCTGCGCATCGGTGTGACCTTTCATTTGATGAATGCCATTTTGTACACGATCATCGGCAGTTTTTCCAAGGGCAACCCCTACGTCAAGCTGCACACGGATTCTCTGGGGCTGTGGGATGTGCTCAAAGCCTTGCAGGAGGACACGATCGACGTGGGCGTTATCGGCTTTTGGTTCAAGGCGCTGGAGGATGAGGAGGAAGCGTTTAACGCGGCCAAAGCGGGGCTGGTCTATGAAGAATTATACCGCTCTGAGATGATGGTCTGCGTCCATCGAGAATCCCCGCTGGCTAACAAGAAGACCCTGTCGCCGCAGATCTTGCAGCCTTATCATTTGATCGAGTTCGTCTATCAGCGCATCACCGAGAAGATCTTTGAGTCGGTAGGCGGCACCAAAAGCCTCCTAGAAACCGTCAGCCCAGAGATGTTCAAGCAAATGGTGGGCGATGGGCTGGGCTATGGTTTTATCGATGAATTGGATTGGATGGAAAATTACACCTATCGGGATAAAGAGCGCATGACAGCGGTCCCGCTGGAGGTGGAAAACGCCTACATTTGTTATGGCCTGCTCTATAAGCCAGAGCAGATCGACAGCGCTGTCAGTCAGGCCTTCTGTCAGGTGGTCAGAGAGCGGTTCGACCGTATCGAGCAGAAGCTGGGCAAATAGCATACTGGATGATTTGAAGCCATTGTACACCATACGTGCAATGGCTTTTTTCGTCTGCGTTTTTAACGGAGGATTACAACATAAAGTTGTTATCATAACAACTTTTGTCTTATATGCATAAGGAACGCTGATTGATATCATATGAGACGTAGTGAAGAGATCCATTAGGAGGCGAGAAAAATGAGTACAGCTGTAGCTGAAGAAAAAATGAGCAGGACGCAGAAGATCAAATGGCTGATCGCGGTCATTCTGCCGGTGTGCATCCTGCTGATCCCGGAGGGAACGGTCTTCACCCGGGAG
>CABVBB010000172.1 GCA_902496505.1 uncultured Peptococcaceae bacterium | reverse complement strand
TGGTCTCTTTTTTCCAGCGGATGCTGGGCGATCAATTCCTGCGGCAATTCATAATCAAACTCATTTGTCTGCATAGCTATCCCCTATTTTTTATGGAATGTCTTTATTAATGATGAAACAGATTGAGCAGCACCGAAAGCACGACACTGATCACAATACAGCTGACGATGGGAAAATAAAATGTCCCGTGCTCGCCATTTACCAAGATATCGCCAGGCAGCCTGCCCAAATGGATGAAGCGGCCCAGCAGTGTAATGACGACCCCTGCGATCACGCAGAGGATACCGATAAAGATCAAGATCCTGCCTAGTTGAGAAGGCCCTTCCATAGCTGTCGCCTCCTAATTCGTCTGCATCGGAAGCCCGAGGTGCTGATAAGCTAAAGGCGTACAGATCCGCCCCCTGGGTGTGCGGCTGATAAAGCCCTGCTGCAAAAGATACGGTTCGCAGACATCCTCAATGGTGCTGCTCTCTTCATTGATGGTCGCCGCCAAAGCTTCCAAACCCACTGGGCCGCCTGCGAATTTGCGAATGATGGTCTCCAGCATCAGCCGGTCGGTCTTATCCAGCCCTTCCTGATCGATATCCAGAAGATCGAGCGCCATATTGGCGATCTCCAAGGTGATCAGTCCATCGCCTTTGATCTGAGCAAAATCCCGCACCCGCCGCAATAAACGATTGGCCACGCGGGGCGTCCCCCTGGAACGGCGGGCGATCTCCAGAGCGCCTGCTTCATCCAGTGGCACCTTGAGGATCTCCGCACTGCGCGAGATGATCTCCACCAATTCTGTCACCGTATAAAATTCCAGCCGCTCAATGACGCCGAACCGATCGCGCAAAGGAGACGTCAGCATCCCTGCCCGCGTGGTCGCCCCGATTAACGTGAACGGCGGCAGATCGATCCGCAGCGAACGGGCGCTGGGTCCTTTGCCGATCATGATATCCAGGGCAAAATCCTCCATGGCCGGATACAGCACTTCCTCCACACTGCGGTTGATGCGGTGGATCTCATCGATAAACAATACATCATGCGGCTCCAGATTGGTCAGCACGGCTGCCAGATCACCAGGCCTTTCGATGGCCGGACCAGAGGTCACCTTGATATTGACATTGAGCTCATTGGCGATGATATTGGCAAGGGTCGTCTTGCCCAAGCCCGGCGGCCCGTACAGCAGCACATGATCCAGCGCCTCGCCGCGATTTTTGGCAGCCTGGATGTACACCCGCATATTATCCTTGACTTTTTCCTGTCCGATATAATCATCCAAGACCTTGGGACGGATGCCCGCCCCTTCCTCTCGGTCTTCTTCGATCAGGCAGGGCGAAATCAAACGCTCCTCCATGATAATCCCCCTTTAGAATTTGGCTAAAAGCTGCAGCGCCTTTTTGATCACAGCCTGCTCGTCTCCCTCATTGATGACGTCTTTGAGCTGTGGATAAATGCTGCGGATCTCGCTTTCATGATATCCCAGCGTCAAAAGGACTGCATAAATATCGTTTTTGGCCGCACTTGGTCCAGCCGCAGCCGCTGGCTCATGATCACCTGCCGCAGCAAAATCAAAGCTTTCTTCTGGCAATTTGTCCTTAAGCTCTAATACCAGCCGCTGGGCTGTTTTTTTGCCGATCCCCGGAACTTTGGTCAAGAAGGTGATATTTTCCTCGGCGATCGCCCGATGCAGACCGCTGATGGTGCTCTGTCCCAGGATGGTCATCGCCACCTTTGGCCCCACCCCAGAGACATTGAGCAGCAGCAAAAAAAACTCCCGCTCCTCCCAATCGTCAAAACCATACAACTGCATGGCATCCTCCCGCACATGCAAATATGTATACAGCTCCACTTCCTGCATGGGAGCCAGCCGCAGGAGCTTATTGGCTGTCAGGATCACTTCATAGCCGATGTTCCCTGCTAGGATCACCGCGGAAGCTGCACTCTTATGCAGAACTTTACCTTTTAGGTAGCTGATCATACTTTTGCCGCCTCATTTCCGTTTGATAATAATGGGTGTGACAGATGGCGATGGCCAGCCCGTCAGCCGCATCGTCCGGCTTGGGGATCTCTGTCAGTCCCAAAAAAGTCTTGACCATTTGCTGGATCTGCTTTTTATCCGCCCGCCCATAGCCGACCAAAGCCTGCTTGACCTCTAACGGCGTATATTCAAAGATCGGCACATCCCGCTGTGCGCAGGTCAAAAGGATCACGCCTCTGGCCTGTCCGACCGTGATGCCTGTGGTGATATTTTGATTGAAAAACAATTCCTCCACTGCTACTTGATCCGGCTGATACTGATCGATGATCTGACCAAGCTGCTCATGCAGCATCAATAACCGTTTCTCCATCGCCATTCCCGCCGGGGTCGAGATGATCCCATACGTCACCGGCTTGAAACGATTGCCGACCACGCGGATAATGCCATAACCTGTGGTAGCTGTCCCCGGATCGATTCCCAAGATGATCATTCTATCGCTCCTGTTCACAATTTATCTCGAACATCCGTTTTTGGTATCCGTATTATTCTACCATATTATAGTGAAAAAATCTGCATCCAAATCACACTTTTCTTTTACCACGGCCAGATTTTTATGGATAGACAAAAACGCGAAGCGATCAGCTCCGCGTCTTCTTGTCAATTTTCACTTAAACCATCCAAAAGTCCGATCAATTCATCCTCTGAATAGATCTCCAGCGTCCCTGCACGCACCGCCTGCTGTTCTTTTGCAGGCAGCTTATCCACAGAGATCTCGGTCACCTGCAACACACCGCCGTCTGTCCCCACTTCTGCCGGGCCTTTGTAAACGGTCAAATACTCCCCGCTGGCATTGAGACCCAGATGGGCTATTTTTTGATGAGCACTGCAAAGTCCCTGCTGCTGCTCGATGATCTCGATTTTTTGCCCCTGCTGCCGCACCAGCCATTGCGGCTCAGGATAACGCTTCTGGATATCTGCCAAGCTCATCTGGCTCAGATCGATATCCTCTGGTGCATCCATCGGCTGCAAACAGTCCAGATCATGCTTGATGCAGACCTGATAGCCCTGCATAAAAACAATTTTCGGTTTTTCCGGCTCGCTGCTGGTCGTCTGCGTCAGCGGCTTTTCTTGAGGCTGCGGCTTAGCTGCCTGATAGCCGACATAGACCGAGAGGGCAAAGGCCAAAACCATGCCTAACGCCAGCCAGCGGACCAGATGTTTATCTTCCATAGTACTCAGCTCCTGTCAGTCTTTGACCATAGACTGCCCAGGATCACTACTTAATAAACATCATAGCCCATTTTTTTGCAGATCAGATCATCCAGTTCAAAATCCGCCGCCACATCCAGGACGTCCTCTCTTTCTGCCAAAGCCTCCATCAAAGCGATGACCAGCTCGATCTCCTGCTCGCCATGCAGGTCAAATAAAGCCTGCGGCTGATAGCAAAGGCGCTTAGCATACACATGGACATCATCTTCAAACTCCAAAAGTTCAGCGACCTGCTCCAATTTGCCTGCCGCACAGATGATACGGACCACATCACCTTCACCAAACTCCACATCCTCCGCGCCGACGCTCAACGCCGCCAGCATGATCTGATCCTCCGTCGTCTGCGAATGATATTTGCTGACTAAGATCTCGCCCTTTTCCGTATACAGCCAACGCACGGGCGTGCCCAAGCGTCCCTGATAGGCGTTAAAAAGCTCAGCAAGTTCTTCCTTGGCAGTTTCTGGTTCGCTGGTCATCAGCCGGATGATAAACGAGAGCCGGTACGGTCCCTCACCCTCCAAGACCAATTCTTCTTTTCCCTCATCATTATGCTTCAGTTCGCGCAGACGCTGCGACCAATAAGTATGATCCACTTTCATCACATCCAGGCATTTTTTCTAAATTATAGCCCAGCTGATCTATTTATTCAACGCCCATTTTCGCTGATCATGATGTCTGCGCCACAAATTGCACTCCACGTCTGTAAGCATCAGAAGCGAGGCGGCTGACAAAAACTTCTGCCGCCAAGGAACACCTTTGCTGAGCCATGCTTCTGCCTTCGGCTGGACCTCATAAAGCAGGAGGCCCCCCAAAAGCGCCCAATATGCCCAAAACTTAGGGCAGATCAAGCCCTGGATATTTCCCTTTTCCTGGCTGTAGTCCCAATATTTTAAACCATAGCGTTCCCTAAGCCAATAACCGCTGACGAATTCCACTGCCATAGGGATACTGCTGATGCCCAGAAGTGCTGCCCACTTGCCCTTCTTTTGGGTCGTGACCATCAGCATCGCTGCTATGCCATACATCGGTTTAAAAGGCAGCCAGGAAAAATGCGGCCGTTTGAAGGTGCCGCAGGTCACTTTTTGAAATGTTTCTTCGATCAGCCAGCCGGCAAAGCTGTACAAGGTCACGCCGTGCAAAAATTTCATATCCTGTCCGCCTCCGTTTTTTGTAGGTCACAGATAGGATGGAATTTTCACCGCAAAAATATACGGCAGGCTTTCTTATCCAGAAAGCCTGCCGTATTGAAATCAATCTTCTTTGTTGACCAGCGTTCTTTTAAAGGAAGGGATCAGCACGACCAGCACCGTGAAGAGTTCCAAACGTCCTAAAAGCATCAAAAAGGAAAACAAAAGTTTCAAAAACGGCGGCGCAACAGCCAAAGACTCTGTTGGCCCAAATACACCCAAACCTGGTCCGACATTACCCAAGCAGGTCACCACCACGGAAAAAGAGCTCAAGGTATCGAAACCAAAGGCAGAAACGACCAGCGTCGCTAACGCTGAGATCAAAATATACAAAAAGAAAAAGCAGGACACATTGATGATCAGATTGTCACTGACCGGCTGCGTATCCACCTTCAAACGCGTGACTAAACGAGGATGCAGCGTTTTTTTCAATTCGTGGACGGTTTGGTGGAACAAGATCATCCAGCGGTCCACCTTGATGCCGCCGCCCGTAGAACCTGCGCAGGCGCCCACCAGCAAAAGCCCCAAAAGGATCGTGATCGAAAGCGACGGCCATAAACTGTAATCCTCGGTAATAAAGCCGGTCGTCGTGATCAAAGAGACCACATGGAAAGCTGAAGTGCGAATAGCTCGGCCGTCCAGCAGCGACCAGATTGATGCTGATCAAGGCTGTCGCACCAACAACGATCCATAAGTACCATTGAAACACCTTGCTCTGCCATAAAGAGAGCAAGCTTCTCTTTTTAACGATATGATAATACAAAGAAAAATTGACTCCCGCAAAAAACATAAAAAAGATCGAGACCCACTCTGCGGCTGGATTATGGTAATAGCCCATACTGGAAGTCTTCGTAGAAAAACCGCCAGTCGCCACAGTAGAAAAAGCGTGAGTGATGGCGTCAAATAAGGAAAAACCACATAACATCAGCGCCGCAATATTCAGCATCGTCATGACGATATAGATGATCCACAAAAATTTCGCACTGTCACTAATGCGCGGGCGGATCTTTTCAGCCATAGGGCCGGGCATCTCCGCTTTGACGATCTGCATGCCGCCTGTCCCTAGTGTTGACAAGATGGCCACGAATAAGACGATGATCCCCATGCCGCCCAGCCAATGGGTCAGACTGCGCCACATCAAAATACCATGTGGCAGATACTCCACTTCATTGAATACCGTAGCGCCCGTAGTGGTAAACCCGGACATCGTCTCCAAAAAAGCATCGATGGCACTGGGAAGGGCACCGCTCAACATATATGGCAGCATCCCAAAAACAGACGCGATCAGCCAGCCATAGGTCACAATAGCAAAGCCATC
>CABVBB010000171.1 GCA_902496505.1 uncultured Peptococcaceae bacterium | reverse complement strand
TGGTCTTCACCATTGCGGAGGAGGGCGGACTCAACGGCGCGAAGAATATCGACCGCAGTCTGCTGCATGGCCCTATCGAAGCGGCGTTTTTCCTGGATTCCGATGATCTGCCGGACAAGATCGTCATCGAAGCGCCTATCCAGGTGAATTTCCAGGTCATCTTCCACGGCAAAGCCGCGCACGCCGGCTGCGAACCGGAAAAAGGCATCAGCGCTATCCAAATGGCTGCGGAAGCCATCAGCAATATGCAGCTGGGCCGCATCGACGAGGAGACCACCGCCAATATCGGCATCATCCAAGGCGGCCGCGCTACCAATATCATCACCGACAAGGTGGTCATCGAAGGTGAGTGCCGCAGCTTGGATCGTGACAAGCTCCAAACGCAGCAGGCGCATATGATGGCTTGCTGTGAAGAAGCGGCGAAAAAATTCGGCGGTCAGGCCGAAGTCATCGTCAAAGAAAATTATCCGGGCATCCTGCTCGATCCGGAGTCTGTACCAGTCAAGCTGGCAGAAGCAGCGGCCAGAAAGATCGGCATGGAGCCGGAACTCATCAAGATCGGCGGCGGCAGCGACGCCAATATCTTTAACGGCTATGGTATCCCCTCCACTGTTCTGGGCGTCGGTATGCAAAACGTCCACAGCACTGAGGAATATATCACCGTGAGCGCCATGATGACCGCAGTGGAAGCGGTCTTGGCGATCATCGAGGAAGCCAAAAACTAGCAGGATCTTGCAAAGCGTCAGCAGTCTCTCCAGATTGCTGGCGCTTTTTTGACGTTTGTGGGAAAAAATTTGGGCAATGACTTCTTTTCCATCTTGTGCTACACTAAATAAAAAAGTCTGTCGCACAGTGTCGGAAGGAGTGAAAGGTGATGCCAAGAGTAGCGTATTCAGAGGCGGATAAGGTGCGGATTCGACAGCAGCTTTTAGAGGTGGGGCTGGATAAGTTTTCCCAAAAGGGCTGCCGTAAGGTGCGCATTGAGGATATTTTGCAGGAGGTCGGCATTTCCAAGCCGTTTTTCTATACCTTTTTCCCTTCAAAAGAAGAATTGATCCTGAGCATTTTGGAGTACCAGCGCGAACGGCTCTACCGCTTGGCGCAGGAGACGCTGGCTGATCCAAGCCGGGGCTGGGAAGAAAAGCTCGGGGATTTTTTGGTGCGCTGCCTGCATGCGGAGCGGGAAAAACTCTTCATCATGACCCAGGAGGAAGAGATCTATGTGTACAAGCACCTTCGAGCGGAAAATGTCCAGGCCTTTCAAAACGGCCAAGTGGAATTTTATGACCAACTTTTGCAGATGTGGGGTATTTCCCGGGAAAAGTGCCCGCCTAAGCGTTTTGGCAATCTGATCTTGTCTGTTTTGCTGGTGCATAACTCAGCTGCGGAATCGCTGCCCTTTTTCTTTGTGGAAGAATTGGAGCAGACCGGCGAGGCGCAGGCCAGGATGCTGGCGCATTATTTGGCCGGGATCAGGGAAGGATGATAAAAGCGTGTCTTTTAGGCGCGCTTTTTGTCTTTTCCTGCGTCTAAAGGCAGGAATATGCGGGCGTACGCCGAAAATAATTATTCATATGGAAATGAAAGTAAATATTACGTCAGAGACAGAAAGCAGGGGATACGGATGGGGTTGGATATTTATGCGGGAACACTGACGCGCTATTATGCAGGGAATTGGAAAAACGTCGTGCAAATGTGGGCGGAGGCCAATGGCTACACGTTCAATAAGATCACGCCGGATGGTCAGACCATCGAGGAAGAGGCGCTGGACCCGAGAGAGGTAGAGGAGGCTATCGAGGGCTGGCAGGATTGGCTGCTGGAAGCCTTGGCAGCAGAGGGGGAGACGTATGCGCCTTGGCCGGAGGATAATGAGTCACCCTATTTCACAGACAAGCCGGACTGGGATGCTTTTGGCGCGCTGCTGCTCTACGCAGCCTGCGGGATCTATCAGGAGCCGCTGCCAGAGCGGGTAGCGAAGAATTGGGATTTTGAGACCGATCCGCTGATCGAACGGGCAAGGGCGGATGCGGAGGTCAAGTGGTCGCTTTTAAACGGCACGACCTTCTGGCTGCCGATCGCGGGAAGCTTTTGGTTCCAGTGTCAAGACCCGGCGGGCAATGAGCGGACCATGGCCACCTTGGACGGCTTGGCGGCGGAATTGGATAAGATCAACGCTGGGGGCTGGCAGGCGGAGGAAGCGGAGATATTGGCCTGGAGCGAGACAGAGGGTTATCCGCTGACGGACGGTCAGAGTGCAGGCGCGGAGACAGATTATGATACCGAGTCGCTGGCTAAATTTGCCTATTCGATATGCTATCAAGCGCTGATGTTTGCCAGAGCGCAGAACGCAGCGATCATCTTGGACTATTAAAAGGAGGACTACCGATGAATGAACAACAAAAAGCAGCCCTTGAGGCCATGCGCCAGTGGCTGGCTGATGAAAACGAGCTGGGCAAAGCACCGGCGAAGCTGGAGATTGTCGGCGAATTTGATCTGTACGAGCTGCATTATTATATTCTGCGCTACAAAAAATCTTTGATGAGCCGCCAATGGCTCTTGGGCGTTGCAGGCGGCTATGAGGACGGCAGTGTGGAGCACTGCGGCCATGTATTCAGTGAGATGGAGGAATACGATCCGGCTACAGCAAAGGATAAGGCCATCGCCATGGTGGAAATGATCCGTCAATACTGGATGGAGCAGGCAGCGGCTCAGGAAAACGGCGGCGAGGAACAGCGGGAAGGCGGGCCCTTTGCCGGATTTGTGCTTTTAAAGGAAGCTAAGTGGGATCGTGAGCAGCTCAAGGCGGATCTCCTGAATGATTGGGGGATCGCCTGCCTGCCCGGTGAGACGGGAGAAGAGGTCGTTGATGACGGCGATAATCTGATCTTCGACATCGACGGCTTGATGGCAGTAGTCAGTCTGATGCCTGCGCCAGTGCCCGATGGTGAAGCGGAGCAGAATGCGGCCACCAATTATATGTGGCCGGAGGCAGTAGAAGTGACCAAGACTCACCAAGCGCATCTGATCGTGGCGGTGATCGGCGGCAAACAGTCGCTGGTACAGGCGGGCAAGGCGTTCACCAAGCTCTGTGCGGCCTGCTCCAAGCAGCCTGGCGCTCTGGGCGTCTATACTTCAGGCACGGTCTTTCAGCCGGAGTTTTATCAGGAAGTGGCGGACTGGATGAAAGAAGACCCAGACGCTTTGCCCCTTTTGGACTGGGTCTATATCGGCCTCTACCGCTCGGATAAGGGCGGCTGTGCCTATACCTACGGACTGGAGGCCTTTGGCAGGGACGAGATCGAGGTGTTGGATACGCAGGCCGAACCCATCGATCTGCGCAATTTCCTGCTGGACATCGTGGATTACCTCCTGCGGTATGATGCGATACTGCGAGATGGCGAGACCATCGGTTTCAGCGCTGAGCAGAAGCTCCCTATCACCCGTTCGCCGGGAGAAGCGCTGGACGGCATGACCATCAAGATCGGTTATCCTGAGGAGTAGACCGCGAAGGGAGCGAGGAAAATGGGATTTGACGTGAGTTATCATCCCATCAGCGAGCAGGAGATGGAAGCGTGGTATTTCCAGCCGCTGGAATGGATGCGCGCCAGTGATGCGGACAAAGTGCGCCAGCTGGCTGAAGCCAGCGGCATGGAGCCGTTTTATATCGATAAATATCTCCATACTTTGCAGGCTGGGGTGCAGACGACGGCGGATGAACTCTTTGACAAGAGCCACAGTTTTTATCTAGCAGTGGTGCAGGGATTTTTCCGGAACTTTTATTATATCCGCGGCGGGGCTTTTACCTTTTTGCTGGAAAAAGATCCTGCTTATCGCGCCTATACCAAAAGCTGGCCGGCGATCTGGCGCAAGCCTTGGCCCAATGAAGCCCGCAGTCAGCTGGTGGAAAATTACTGCGGCGGCGTGTATCTGCCGCCGGAGCAGGTGGTGCGTCTCTTGCATGATCATGATCAGGATGCACGTGTACGCCAAGATCTGGAGGAACAGTTTTCGTATGGCCGGATAGACGTTTTCTTGGAGGCGCTCAGGGCAGCTAAAGAGCAGGGAGTGGGTCTCTTAGAAGCCACTGAAGTAGTCGAGCCTGATCCCTTCGATCCCAATAACAGCAGCTGCTATTCTGATCTGTTCCACTGCGACACAGATGGTGTGCTGCTCTATATCGAGGCCGCTCAGGCGCAGCTGGCCGAGGCTATGCAGCAGGACAAAAAGTGAGGTCGCTGAGGGCTTCACACAAGCCGTGATAGAAGGTTGGAAAGGGAGGGATAAAAATGGGCAAGGTCTATACCAAGCAGTTGGTCGAGGGCGTGGACATTCCAGGGATCATTCATAACAGCAGCTATTTTTTGTCCCGGCTGGCCGTGTATGAAAACGGCACGGTGAGCTGCTGGCATCGCTGTGATCTAAAAGAGTTTGAAGAAGAGCTCAAGCAGGGCTGGGTAGTGCCGCAGGTGCCGTTAGGCAGGACGCTGAGCATCTTCGAGCTGGGTGAGTTTCGCGTTGTTGATGCCCAGTGGCGCTATGATGTGGACGGCTATTACCGTCATGTTCAGGAGATCGTGCGCCAGCTCAATCCCGAAATGAGCAATATTTACCGCACCTCCAAACGGGAGCAGGATAAATGGGAGCAGCACCGCGTCCGTTGGTCAGCATCGCCCACCTATTGCAAGCTGACCGCGAAGATCGGCTATCAGCTGACCGATGGCGAGATGGCGCATATCTTTTACCGCACGCCCCAGGGGCTGGAACTGACCACTCTGACTGCGTATGGTGACGGCACGGTGCAGATCGAGGCTCATGGCGAGGATTATCTCACACCGGAGACGGTGGACGAATGGTTTGCCGACGGCACCTTGAGCACCGGTCCTTTGCAAGACGAATGGGTGAATATCGATGGGCTGGGACGAGTGCTCTTAGCGCCGGCGGCTTATCCGCTGTCTGTAGAGGACAAGCAGCAGGAGATCCGGCAAAAGATCAAGCGGGCTTGCGGCGAGGAAGATGCTCACGACAAATGTATCGCCGCCTACCATGCTTATCTCGTCGAGCCCAGCGATTGGACCAAGGAACGGCTGCGCGAAGCCTATGAAGCCGTGCCAGAGCACGAGCGGATGTATCTGGGCGATATGGACAGCCGCGACAGCGACTTCCTGCGCATCCTATACACGGATGAGAAGCGGGAGGTATAAATGGAGCGGACCATCTTTTTTCATGAGGACGATTATGGGCAGATCGAGCTCTTGCCTGCCAGCGCCTGGGCGTACTGTCAGCAGGAGATGGGTCTGGCAGCAGACTTCGCCCAAGCGCATGCAGTCTCTGGCGGATACAGTGATAGTTATCTGCGGGACGCGGCGCCAGATCTAGCGGCGCTGTCGCTGCCTTTCGCCCGCCTGGCAGAAGTGGTGACGCCCATCTGGCCAGCATTTGACCGCGTGGAGACGGGCTATGGCAGTCATCAGGAGGAAGCGTCACACACGCGGGCCTTTGGTGTGAATGGGGGACTGGCGCTTTTTTGCAGCGTGACTGAGCAGGAGACGGTGGAAGCCTTGTGGCTGGCGCTGGTCATACGTGACGAGCAGCAGTTGGCCGCAGTCCAACAGGTGCTCTTGGCGATAGCTGACCTGGCCCCGCTGCTGTTGGCAGATTGGAATGAGCTGATCTGCGTGCCGCTTCGTGAAGAAGAGGCCATCAGGCAGTATCTCGAGGGGCTGCTGGAGCAGTGGCAAGCGTGGGAGGC
>CABVBB010000170.1 GCA_902496505.1 uncultured Peptococcaceae bacterium | reverse complement strand
CCCCCGATACGGATGCCGCTGTATATACGCTCTGCATGACTGCACGGCCTGCCCAGGCGGGGAGCTCTGCTCACGGTTCCTTTACGCCTATCGTGGACTGTGCTCTTTTTATACCCACACTCTGGGCAAGACCAGCGATCTGCGTTGATTTTGGCAGTCTGCGCCGCACTTTGCCCGTACCGCAGCTTATCTTGCGCTGCTAAAAACATTCCTCGATCCTAACGGTCTATTTATTTCACAAAGGAGTTTTGAGGAATGACTATTTTGTTCAACATTTTCTTGGTCGTCTTTTTTGTGCTGCTCAATGCCTTTTTCGTAGTGGCAGAGTTTTCTATGGTCAAGGTGCGCAGATCCCAGATCAGTATGCTGGCCGCTGACGGCCGGCCTGCTGCCCGCTACGCTAAGCTGGTCACCGATGACCTCAATGCCTACCTCTCCGCCTGCCAGCTGGGGATCACCCTGGCTTCGCTGGCCTTAGGCTGGCTGGGCGAACCGGCTGTGTCCAAAATGATCGGGCCGCTGCTTTATGCGCTCGGCCTTTCTGAAGCAGCTGTACACGGCATATCCGTGGCGTTTGGCTTCGCCATCATCACCACGCTGCACATCGTGCTGGGGGAATTGGTGCCCAAATCGCTGGCCATTTTGAGTACAGAACGCTACGTGCTCATGAGTGCCATGCCGTTATATTATTTTTACCGCTTGACCTATCCCATCATGTGGCTGTTCAATACGATCACCAGCCAATTACTGCGTCTGGCCGGCCACAGCATGGCCGAGGAAAACAATGCCTACAGCGATGAAGAACTGCAGCTGCTCCTGGCCGAAAGCCACCGCTCTGGCTTGCTGGATCACGACAAATACGAATACGTTGACAATATTTTCGAGCTCAGCGAAAAGGACGCCGAGTCGATCATGACGCCCCGGGTGGATATGGTCTGCCTGTACGTCGAAGATCCGCTGTCCGTCCATTTGGCCACTGCCTCCGAAAGCAAATTTACCCGTTATCCCGTCTGCACCGGCGACAAAGATCATCTGCTGGGCTTCGTCCATATCAAGGACCTCTACGCGCTGAGCGCAGATCGATCTCTGCATACCATCGTCCGCGACATTTTGATGGTGCATGAGAGCACCGCTGTCCCCAAGCTGCTGCAGCTCTTTAAGGCGGACAATACCAAGATCGCAGCTGTCATTGACGAACATGGCGGCGTTTCCGGCATCGTCACCCTCAGTGATGCCATCTCCGAGATCGTCGGCGATATCGAAGACGAATACGCGCACGGCGAAGAAGATATCTGGCGTGCCCTAGGTGATGATCGCTACGAAGCCTCAGGCAGTGCACCGCTGGAGCTGCTCGTTCAGCAATTGGGCCTGACCCTTCCCGAAGAGACCGAATCCGAGACCATCGGCGGCTTTTTGCTGGAGCTTTCCGGCGAACTGCCCGAAGAGGGACAGCAGCTCACCTATGGCGCCTTAAGCTTCACGATCAAAGCCTTGGCTGATGCCAAGATTGTCTCTGTCACCATCACCGCTAAGCCTGCTGAGCCAGCAGCTCACCTATAACAGCAAATCGTTACAAGCGGCTTGGGCCCTGCGCCCAGCCGCTTTTTTGGCGCGCTCGCCTGCTATGGATTGCTTAATGATCCAGCGCGTGTTAAGATAAGTATGAATATAATCTATCATCGATCCTTTTATACCAAACGAAAGAGAGCGTGAACACGATGTCCCTTACTGCCGATCCTCCCGCTAAGATCCGCCTGACCAGCGCACAGCGCCGCTGCTGGTGGATCATCGCCGCAGGCTTTTTTGCTGCCCATTTTATCAGTTACACCTTCCAGGTCACTGCCCCAGCCTTTTTTATGCTGCTTGATTTCACGTGGGAACAATATGGCAGCATGGACAACTATTTTTATTGGGGGCTCGCCTTGGGCGCTTTACTCAGCAGCCCTCTCTGCAGCCGCTTCGGCAGCAAAAAGACTTGGCTCTTGAGCACTGCTCTCTTTTCGCTCTGTGCTACGCTCTGCGCTCTGGCCTCCTCGGCCCAATTCATCTTGACGCTGCGTTTCTTGACAGGCGTTGGCATCATGAGCATGACCATCGCTGCTTTGATCATCCTGTCCGCTCTGCTGCCCGCCGCTAGACGCGGCTGGTATATCGCTATGGCTTTAGCCTTCGGCACCTTAGCGACACCCATCGGCCCTTTGCTGGTCGATCTGCTCTTTCGCTTCACCGGCAGCGGCGGCTGGCGTTTCTGCTTTGCGGCTATGGCGCTTAGTCTGCTTCTGCTGCCCTTTGGCTGGCGCGGCCTGATAGAACCTTTGGCCGAAACGTCCAAAGGCCAGGCCCCTTCGCTCCGGCAGCGCTTCCTGCTCCTCATCCTGCTTGCCTGCGCACTCTACCAGCTGACCGCCGGCGGTTCTGCTCTCCTGCTGAACGCTGGCCATTCCTTTGCGCTGATCGTTGGCTTGAGTTTTCTCGTGAGCAGCACCGCTGCTTATGGTCTGATGGCTTTTGCCGCTGACCGCTTCTCTCCTAGGACGCTGCTGCTTTTTACGGCTGGTCTGGCTGGCGCTTTAAGCCTCCTGCGCTTTTTTCTGCCAGCTCCTGATCCTGTCAACAACGCCATTCCGCTGGCCGCGACGCTCCTCAGCATGGTGCTGCCGCTGGCCGCTTATGGCTTCGCCGCCATCTGCTGGATCTATGCTGCCTGCACGCTGCAGGAGGCTGGCCAAAGCCATGCTTTCGGTCTCTTGACCGCAGCCGCCTTTATGCTGGTCTGGCTGCTCCGCACACTGCTACTCCGCACACTGTTGCTGCCCTTTCTCCTGCTGGGCACCATACTTTTCTTCGCCAGTGCTGTCCTCGTCTTTTGCTGGATAAAGCCAGACGCACTATGACCACCCCATCGGCAAAGCCAAAAGGTTTGACGAGCGCATCTCAAATGGTGCCTGGTTAGACCTTTTTTTGCTGTGCTTCTTTTGTCGGACGCTATCCGCCAAGTAAGTGCCAGCGTACTCAAAGCGTGCCCGCTCTCTGCGCCGCTTTTTTCTCAGTAGCAAATCAGTTGAATCATTTTTCGCCTTGTGCTATCATTAAAGGTAAATATCGGTAAAATGACCCGTTCCAGCAGCTATCGGCTGCATTGCTATCGATCTATTCTGGAGGCTTGATCATGCGTATCGAACAGCTGACTTACTTTTTGGAAGTCGCCAAAACCCATTCTATCAACAAAGCCGCAGAGAATTTATTTGTGACTCAGCCTGGTCTCAGTGATTCCATCAAAAAAATGGAAAGCGAGCTGGGACTCAAGCTGCTCAATCGTTCCAAGACCGGCGTCTCCTTGACGGAAAGCGGCAAGATCGTTGTCCAGCACGCTTATACCATCTTGGAAGCCTACGAAGATATGCTGCGTGATCTCTCGATCGTCAACAGCCCTGAGCACGCGGAACTCAAAGGCACCGTCACCATCGCTACACCGCCGCTTTTTGCCGCCAGTGTGCTCACGGATGTCAACACCCTTTTCCGCAACAGCTATCCGCAGGCCAACGTTCGCTACATGGAGCTCACGGAACGGGAGATCATCAACATGCTCAAGGAACAGCAGGCGGATATCGGTTTCTACGCGACCTCCTATATCCCCAATCCTGAACTGGAAGCGCTGGCCAATGATCCAGAATTGGTGCGTATCGAACTTTTTCAGGATGAACTGGTGGTCTGTATGTCCCAGCGCTCACCCTTGGCCAAGTACAAAGCGCTTCCCGCCTCGATCGTCTACAAAGAAAAGACCGTTTCTTTCCTCAATTACGACGTTCCGGCCCGCAGCAACATCATCGCCGTGTCCAACAATATTTTCAACCAGATCAATCTCATCCAGCAGCAAAACGTCATTGCTCTACAGACCCGTCACGCCTACGAACGCTGCTTCGCTGAGACCAAAGGCTTGATCTGCCGTCCGCTGGACCCGCCCAAAATGATCACCTTCAGCATGCTCTTCCCCAAAAAGGCCACTGACCCTGCACCAGTCGTCACAGCCTATATCCAGCTGATGCGTGAGCACATCCGCAATGTCTTTGCTCATGTCGCTTTTTAAAAAGGAGTCTTCTATGCTGAAGAAAACGCCGCTTCTGCTCTGCTGTATATGGCTTCTCCTGCTGCCGGGTTTTGCTTTTGCCGACGACAGCTCGACCTTTGCTCGACTGTATCATTCTGACGAACCGATCCTCACGGTGCTGACTGCCCAAGAGGGGACTGTGCTGGCCGTCGTTGATGAATTCCCTATCCTCGAGGAGGATGTAGATTTTACCTTTGCACTCGCTCAAGTCCTCGGCCAGCCCCGCACGAAAGAAGAAATTTTCAACCGTATGCTTGAAGATCGTGCTCTCCACTCGCAGGCGCGGTCGCTGGGGCTTTTGCCCACAGATGAAGAAGTGGACGCCGCTCTGGAACAGCTCCATACCACTATAATATCCGATGATGAATCACAAAAGCAGCTCGAAGCCATTTGTGCTGCTGTGCCCATCCGTGAAGATATCTACTGGTATGGCTTTGAGCGATACAATCAGTTCCATCAGCTGGCAGCCAAAGACCTCTACACCACCCTGACGGAAGAAGGGCTTGCCGCCAAAGCACCTGACCTAGATGCGTACTACTCCCAAAAACTTTTAGCATGGAAGCAGTCCTGTACGATGACCCTAAGCCCTGACTGCCCCTATAGGGCTATCACCGATGCCTTAGTTAAGGCCCAGCCGCACAGCAGACGCACGATACTCTATGGCGGCCAGACCGCTGCACCGTCAAAGGCAGGACCGCCTGCTCACGCCAGTCTTCTTGATAGCCGCGCGCTGCTGTTTATCGTCATCGCCGCTGTCTTGATCCTCATTTACGCTGCGGTGAGCAAGCATCTATCCCAAAAATAATTTTGCCCATGCCAAAAAGATCCTGTCCGCCGTATGCGCAGACAGGATCTTTTTTTGTCGTTTATATCAGCGCATGAGCTTTTGCGCCAGTTCTGGGCCTTCCTCCAGCACTGAGCGATAGATGCCGCCTTCGTGCACGATCTCGATGGATCGATCGAGAAATTTGCTCATGGTATCCGTGGTCAAGAGGTCCTCGGTCAAGCCTTTGGCATAGGCGCGGCCGTTTTTGAGCAATAAGATATGCTGAAACTCCGGGGTGATCTCCTCTAGATAATGGGTCACGTAAATGATGGTCATATCGGTGGCTTCGGCCAGATCCCTGATCATCAGGTTCAGCCGCTGGCGGGCAACGATATCCAGTCCGGTAGCGGGTTCGTCCAACACCAAGATCTCCGGCCGGATCATCAGTGCTCGGGCGATGAGCACATTTTGCCGTTCACCCTTGCTCATCATGTCAAAGGGCGTATCCAGCCGATCCGCCTGCCCCAGCTCGCCAAGGAGCATCTTAGCTCGGCGGACGTCAGTGCGGGTGATGCGGTCATCGATGCCCAGCGTGCCACATTTGCCGGACAATACGATATTGAGCGCCGATTCCTTGGTATAAAAGCGATCGAAGAAGGAGGCGCTGACCCAGCCGATGCGTTTGCGGAACGCCAAAATATTGTCATTGGTGTAATGCTCGCCAAAGACCAGCAGATCGCCGGCAGTATGCTGTTTGAATCCTGCGATGATCGAAAGCAGCGTGGTCTTGCCGCTGCCGTTCATGCCCAGCACCGCCCAATGCTCGCCTCGCTTCACTTCCCAGTTGATCTCCTTGAGCAGGTAGCGGAAGCCTGAT
>CABVBB010000169.1 GCA_902496505.1 uncultured Peptococcaceae bacterium | reverse complement strand
ATCATCTGTCTGGCCGTTTGCCCGGCGCACCAGAGCTTCAACTTTGGCATAGAGCACGGGCAGGGAAAAGGGCTTGGTGATGTAATCGTCGGCGCCTAAGGCAAATCCCCGCAGCTGGTCTTCCTCCTGCACTCTGGCGGTGAGAAAAAGGATAGGCACTTGACTTTGTCTGCGCAGGGCTTGTCCAGCGGCAAAGCCATCCAAGCGGGGCATCATCACATCCAACAGCACTGCGTCAAAGACCTCTTGGCCAAATGCCGCCAGCGCCTGCTCCCCATCGTCTGCACAGACCACCGCCTGGCCTTTGGCCTGGAAATAATCGCGGATGATGGTCTGCAAGCGCCGATCATCTTCTGCCAATAGTATTTTCATGTTTTTTTCCCCCTCTTTGTCCTTATTGTCTTTATTATAACGGACAGTTGTGTCTTTTTGATGTCTTTTTTATCGTTTTTTCGAAATCCCGCTGAGTGGGCGCTCAGGCTGGCTGGCGGTATTTTGCCAAGCGTTTTGTGTCAAGCAAATGATGACGCTTTACCGAAATCGTCCGTAAACCCGTTATATGCAAAAAGGAAAATCGGGGTTAAGATAAAACCATAGAAAACATTAATAAATTATATTCCAAGGAGGAAAATACAATGAATAAACCGTTAACAGAAAAAGTTTTATTACTCGGTGTCGATGGTCTGGATCCAAAACTGACCAGCAAATTTATCAAACAAGGTATTTTACCAAACATGCAAAAGTTTGTTGAAGCTGGTGCTCAGAGAGAGAATCTGCAGCTGCTCTGCACTCCGCCGACCATCACGCCTCCTCTGTGGACGACACTGGCTACCGGCGCTCTGCCGCTGACACACGGCATCACTTGCTTCTGGCGTCAAGACCCTGTTCATCTGGACACCGCAGGCTACAACTTAGACTCTCGTCTGTGCAAAGCTGAGCAGCTGTGGAACGTCACTGCTGAAGCAGGCATGAAGACTTTGGTCTGGCATTGGCCGGGTTCCAGCTGGCCTCCAACCAGTGACAACCCCAACCTGCATGTCGTCGATGGTACTCAGCCGACCATGATCAACGGCGGTGTTGCTCGTGTTGACTTAGAGAAGATCGTTTTAGCAAAAGATACGTTCACTGAAGTTTTGTATAAACCAGCTGCTACCAACAACACTGGCGCTGGCTGCGTCATCGAGGACCTGCCGGAAGTAGATGACAGCTTCGATGCCAACAGCATCTTGGGCGGCGACTCCATGAGCATGCGCAACATCATCCTGTCTCAGGCTGACGGCGAAGATGGTCTGGACGCTGTTAAGCTGGATCTGTGCAATTCCCCGATCAAGGAAGCCAAAGGCTGGGCTGACGCTCCAGAAGGCGCTAAAGAATTCTATGTGGTCACTTCTGAAGGCTTAGTCCGCAGACCGTGCTTGATCCTCAAGAATGAAGACGGCGTTTATGACCGCATCGCTTATTATCAAAGCAAGAAAGATGTTGAGCCATTAGTCGTTGTGAAGAAGAATGAATATGTCACCGATATCGTGGATGAGATGATCTGGAAAGGCGAGCATGTCAAAGGCAACCGCAACATGCTGTTGATGGATATCGCTGAAGATGGCAGCATGGTCCGTCTGTGGCTGTCCCGCGCTATGAATATCGAGCACAATCATCTGTTCCATCCGAGAAGCCTGCATACACAGGTCGTAGAAAATGTCGGTCACATCCCACCGAACCCCACTTCCGGCGGTACGGACTTAGAATTAGTTGAACGGGTCATCCTCCCGACTTGGGAAGTTGCTGCTCAGTGGCAGGCATCGGCGCTCAATTATTTGATCGATGAAAATGAGTATCAGGTCGTCTTCTCCCATATCCACAATGTTGACGCTATGGGTCATATGTTCTGGTTCTTGGGCAAAGACCGCCCGGTTATGAATCAAATGAACGGCGAGCGCTACAGAAAGAATTTTGAAGAGGTCTACAAACAGACCGACCGTTATCTGGGACGCTTCCTGCATTATTTAGATGAGGGCTGGACCATCATGATCTTCTCTGACCATGGTCTGTTGACCCCAGAAGAAGAGGAAAAACCACTCATTGGCGATGCTTTCGGCTGCAACGTCAAAGTCATGGAAGAATTGGGCTTCACCGTCCTCAAAAAAGATGAAAACGGCAATGACATCAAAGAGATCGACTGGGAAAAGACCCGTGCTGTGGCTACCCGCGGCGGTCAGATCTATATCAACCTCAAAGGCAAATATCCTACTGGTATCGTTGATCCAGCGGACAAATATGAATTGGAACGCGAGATCATCGATGGTCTCTACAGCTATCGCTTGAATGGCAAACGTGTCATCTCCGTGGCTCTGCGCAACAAAGAAGCAGCTGTCCTGGGTACTGGCGGACCGGAATGCGGCGATGTGCTCTACTGGTTAGAGGAAGGCTTCAACCGTCTGCATGGCGATGCTCTGCCTTTGGTAGAAGGCACCTATGATACCTCCGTCACCCCGATCTTCATCGCAGCTGGCCAGGGTCTCAAGAAGGGCTACAAGTCTCAGCGCATCATCCGTCAGGCTGACCTGACCCCAACCGTCGCTCATATGCTGGGCGTCCGGATGCCGAAACAATGCGAGGGTGCTGTCGCTTACCAGATCCTTGCTGATGCCGATTACGTTGATTGATTTTTTAGCAGCGGCCCAGCCCGCTTCTCCCGAGCGGGCTGGCTGATATAAACCCATTGGTTTTACGTGCAAGTTGTCAAATGTTTTGTTGTTCGCCCTGCAGCAGCTGCCTCAAAATAGCATATGGAGCTGCACAGGGCATCTTTTTAGCTATCTTTTATTTCATTTTTCATAAAATCTCAGATTCCACTTTAAGGAGGGAACTGCCATGAGTGGCAAAAATGTCTCGTTGGCGGATAAAAACATCAACGTCAATTCCAAAAATGTCAAAAAAACGCGCAAGAGCAATCTCGTTTATCTGCATGCCGCTATTGTGATCTTCTTCATGTTTATCTTCGGCATCATCTGCCCGCAGATCGGCTGCATCACCCCGCTGGGCATGAAAATATTAGGCATCTTCATCGGTATGTTATACGGCTGGACCACCTGCGGCATGATCTGGCCGTCACTATTAGGCATGGTGGCCTTTGCCGGCACTGGTATGATGCCGATGACCGAGTTCTTGAAGGTCAGCTTTGGTAATGAAACCGTCGTCTTCATCCTCTTCATGTTCGTCTTTACGGCTGTTATCGATGAAGTCGGTCTGATCAATTTCATTGCCAACTGGTTCATCAGCCGCAAGATCGTGGCTGGACGTCCTTGGGTCTTCTCCTTCATCCTTTTGTTAGGCTGCTTCGTTGCTTCTCAGATCAATATGTTCGTTGCTATCCTGGTCTTCTGGGGCATCATCTATATCGTTGCGGATAAATTTGGGTTCGAACGCTATGACGGCTGGACTACCTTCATGGTCATGGGCGTGGTCGTGGCCAGTGCTATCGGCGGCTGCGTCCTGCCGTACAAATTGGTCCCGCTGGCCATGCTGGGCGTTTACCGGACGGTCACCGGCGGCGATATCAACTTCTTCCAATATGTCTGCTTCGCATTGCCCATCACATTGCTGATCATGGTTGTCTTCGTCCTGGTCGGCCGGGTGATCATCCGTCCTGATGTCAAGGGACTGAAAAATTTGAGCGTGGACTTCGTCAAAAAAGAAGACCTCATCCTCAATACCAAGCAAAAAACCGCTTTGGCTTATCTGATCGTCTTCATCGTGTTGATGCTGGCGCCAGGCGCACTGCCAAAGACCTGGGCTATCCGTCAATTCTTGGATCAGATCGGTATCGTGGGCGTTGTCATGTTGATGATCGTGCTCATGTTCTGGACGTATTTCGACGGCAAGCCTTTGATGGACTTCAAGAAAATGGCTGCTCAAGGCGTTGGCTGGGATATCTTCATCATCTTCGCGATGGTCATCCCCTTTGCCTCCATCTTCACCAATGACGCTACCGGCATCAAGCAGTATATGCTGGCTGTCTTGAAACCGCTCTTAGCAGGTCATTCGCCGATGATCTTCATCTTCCTGGTCATGCTCTTGGCGGTCATCCTGACCAACTTTGCCAACAACATGGTCGTCGGCGCCGCTTTGATCCCTGTCATCTACGCGATCGGTTCCGCTATGGGCGTCAATGTCATGGCTGCTGTAGCCGTACTGATCATCGTCATCAACTTGGCTTTCGTTACCCCAGCTGCTTCTCCTGGTGCTGCGATGGTCTTCGCTAATGAATGGGTCCGTGCCAAAGATATCTACAAAATGGCTCTCCCCTTCGTTATCGTCGCCTTCCTAGTCGTCTCCGTCGTGGGTATCTTCTGGGCCAATATCATCTACTAAACGCAAACACAAAAACGCGGTCTGCTCAAAAGCAGATCGCGTTTTTTTCTGCGCTATAGGGCGGCTGGTGGTTTCAAGCGGCTTCAAAAAATTCGTGGAAGGCGTAGCGTTTAACGCCGGTGAGGCCGGTAAGCTGCCAGACATAGTGGATGGTGACGATGCCTTTCATGATGGTGGCCATCCAGCCGGGGAAGGTGAGGCTGCCCAATTCGGCTACTGCAAAGGTGCTGCCCATGCAGACGATGGCGCCGTGAGATCTGATCTTAAGCGGCGTGGGCGGCTGACCGCTCAGAGCAGCCAGGATATTTTTGGCGACGCCTTCGCCGGTGTAGAAGGCATTCTCTGCCATCGCGGGATAGAGCTTGCCGTCAGGCTTGGTGAGCCCGGAGAGATCCCCCACCACATAGACGCCGGGATGGGTAGTCTGGCCGTACGCATCGACAGCCAGGCGGCGGGACTGGCGCTTTTCGATATCCATCTGCTCGACCAGATCGCTGGCACGGACACCAGCTGCCCAAATGACGGTCTGTGCGGGAATAGTCTCTCCGCTCACCACCAGGCCGTCAGCGTGCACCGCCTCCACGGTCACGCCCAAGCGGATCTCCACGCCCATTTTGCCGCTCAGATAATCGTGCGCCCGCTGGCTGTTGGTCTCGCAGAGCGTCTTGAGCACCCGCGGCGAACGGTCGCAGAGCAAGAGGCGTACGGACTGGCGGTTGATGCGGTGGCTGGCGCAAAGCTCAGGCAGCCATCTGGCCAATTCGCCGATCATCTCCACGCCGGTGGCGCCGGAACCAATGACCGCAAAGGTGAGCAGCTCCCGCCGTTTGGCACTGTCCTGACACAGCTGCGCCTGGGCGAAGCATTCCCGCACGTGCTTGCGGATCCTGAGCGCGTCGTGATACGTCCAGAGCGGATAGCTGTATTCCTCCGCACCTGGTACGCCCAGATAATTGGGCGTGCTGCCCAGCCCCATGATCAGATAATCATACGCTTGCTCGCCATTTGTCGTCTGCACCACTTTGGCTGCAAAATCCACCGCCGTCACGCGATCCTTACTGAAGGTCACGCGGTCATGGGTCAAGATCTTGCTGAAGGGAATGGTCACGCTGTTGGGCTTGAGCCGATTGCCTGCAACTTCATGCAGGACCGTCCTCAACGTATGGTAGCTGTTTTGATCGATCACTTTGATCTCAATATCCTTGCTCTGGCTGGCCTTGGCCAGTGTTTTGGCTGCCCGCACACCAGCGTAGCCGCCGCCTATGATCAGTACCTTTGTTGTCATCTTTCTCTCCACCTTTCCAACATTTGTTAAGCTTTCTGATTTTCATATACACTTTTTGGCCAGATGTTAAACATGGCTAACCATTAAGGCTACTTATGCCAG
>CABVBB010000168.1 GCA_902496505.1 uncultured Peptococcaceae bacterium | reverse complement strand
CCGGTGCCGTGGCAGCGCGGGCAGGTGGTGGGACTGGTGCCTTTCTTGGCGCCGGTGCCGCCGCAGGTCTCGCAGGTATCCCAGCGCGGGATGGTGATGGTTTTCTCTGTACCGAAGACGGCTTCTTCAAAATCGATGGTCAAGTCGTAGCGCAGATCTGCGCCTTTGCGCGGACCTTTCTGCGAACTGCCCATGCCGCCGCCGAAGAACATGTCGAAAATATCGCCCATATCGCCGAAACCGCCGGCGCCGCCAAATCCACCGAAGCCAGCACCAGCGCCTGGACCGTCATGGCCAAACTGATCGTATTGTGCCCGTTTGGCACTGTCGGAAAGGACTTCGTAGGCTTCGTTGACTTCTTTAAATTTTTCTTCTGCTTCTGTATCGCCTGGGTTGACATCAGGGTGATATTGCCGGGCCAGCTTGCGATAGGCTTTCTTGAGCTCGTCGTCGCTGGCGCTTTTATCGACACCAAGCACCTCGTAATAATCTCTTTTCGTTGCCACCTCTGGATTCTCCCCTTTATCGTCAAATCGCTCCCTTGTCTCTGCTGCCAAATGGGCTAAACAAAGACAAGGCGCCCATTACCCGACCTAGTGTTGCGCAGTCGGTCAGGGCACCTGTATAGATTAGCTTATGCCAATGGATCTGTCAATGTCCTTATTTCTCGTCGTTGACCTCTTTGTATTCGGCATCGTAAACGCCGTCTTCATGAGGCGCTTCGCCAGCACCTTCTGGGCCGGCTGCACCGGCTGCCTGAGCAGCGGCATACATTTTTTCGGTGAATTTGTAGAGGGCATTGGTCAAATCTTCCGTTTTAGCCTTGATCTCTTCGGTATTGTTGCTTTCTAAAGCGCTCTTCAAAGCGTCTTTGGCACTTTCGATAGCGGATTTGTCTTCTGCGTCCATCTTGTCGCCGTTTTCTTTGAGGGTCTTCTCGACCTGGAAGATCAAAGAATCCGCCTGGTTTCTGGTGTCGACCTCTTCTTTGCGTTTCTTGTCGGCTTCGGCATTGAGCTCAGCGTCTTTGACCATTCTTTCGATCTCTTCATCGGACAGGCCGCTGTTGGACTGGATGGTGATGCGCTGTTCTTTGCCAGTACCCAGATCTTTGGCGGAAACATTGACGATACCGTTGGCATCGATGTCGAATTTGACTTCGATCTGAGGGATACCTCTTGGAGCTGGCGGGATATCCATGAGGGTGAAGCGGCCGAGGGTCTTGTTGTACTGTGCCATTTCACGTTCGCCCTGTAAGACGTGGATATCTGTGGAGGTCTGATTATCAGCAGCAGTGGTGAAGACTTGGCTGCGGGATACTGGGATGGTGGTGTTGCGCTCAACGATCTTGGTGAAGACGCCGCCTAAGGTCTCGATACCTAAGGACAATGGCGTCACGTCTAAGAGCACGACGTCTTTGACTTCGCCGGCTAATACGCCGCCTTGGATGGAGGCGCCGATAGCAACGCATTCGTCAGGGTTGATGCCTTTGAAAGGCTCTTTGCCAGTGACGTTTTTGATCGCGGCCTGCACGGCTGGGATTCTGGTGGAGCCGCCGACTAAGATGACTTTATCAATGTCGCTGACTTTTAAGCCGGCATCCTGCAGCGCCTGACGGGTCGGGCCCATGGTCTTTTCGACCAGATCAGCGGTCATTTCATCGAATTTAGCGCGGGTCAAAGTGAGATCTAAATGCTGCGGCTGGCCGCTGGCATCCATGGTGATGAAGGGCAGATTGATATTGGAGGAGGTGACGTTGGAAAGCTCGATCTTGGCTTTCTCAGCGGCCTCTTTTAAACGCTGCATAGCGGTCTTGTCGCCGGAAAGGTCGATGCCGGTCTGTTTTTTGAATTCAACGATCATCCAGTCGATGACTTTTTCGTCGAAGTCATCGCCGCCTAAACGGTTGTTGCCGCTGGTGGCTTTTACTTCAAAGATGCCGTCGCCTAATTCCAGGATAGAGACATCGAAGGTACCGCCGCCTAAGTCAAAAACTAATACGGTGTGGTCTTCGCCTTTGTCGATACCGTAAGCCAAAGCGGCTGCGGTCGGCTCGTTGATGATGCGCAATACATTGAGGCCGGCGATCTTACCAGCATCTTTGGTAGCCTGACGCTGGCTGTCAGTGAAGTAAGCTGGTACGGTGATGACGGCTTCGGTGACAGGCTCGCCCAGGTAGCCTTCGGCATCGGCTTTCAATTTTTGCAGGATCATAGCGCTGATCTCCTGCGGGGTGTAAGCAGTGCCGCCGATGGTGACTTTGTAGTCGGTGCCCATATGGCGTTTGATGGAAGCGACAGTGTTGTCAGCGTTGGTGATAGCCTGACGTTTAGCGACCTGGCCGACCAGACGCTCGCCGGTCTTGGAAATGCCGACGACGGAAGGCGTGGTTCTGTTGCCTTCTGTATTAGGGATGACGACCGGCTCGCCGCCTTCCATGACTGCTACGCAAGAGTTTGTTGTACCTAAGTCAATACCAATTACTTTTCCCATTTTTAAACATCCTCCTAGATTTAAGTTTATATATAAATTTTTTAATACCGGGGTGAAGCGGATATTATTTGGTGGATACCTTGACCATAGCTGGTCGGAGCACCTTATCTTTGTATTGATAGCCTGCCCGCAGTTCTTCGACGACGGTATCATCGTCTACGCTGTCGTCAGGCACCTGCATCACGGCTTCGTGCTTATTGGGGTCAAAGGGCTGACCGACGGCTTCGATCTTTTGCAGGCCCTCTTTTTCCAATAGGCTCACCAGCTGGGTATAGATCATTTCCATGCCTTTGAGGAAATTTTGCACCTCGGGGCTGGGGCTGGCATTTTTGAGACCTAATTGGAAGTTGTCGATGACGGGCAGAAGCTCGCCGATGAGTTTGGCATTGCTGTATTTCAAGAGATCTTCGCGCTCCAGATTGGTGCGGCGTTTGTAATTCTCAAAATCAGCGGCCACCCGCAAAAACTTCTGATTGAGATCTTCTAATTCTGCTGTGAGCTTTTCGGCAGCCTGCGCATCTTCTGTGGTTTCCTCGCTGGCTTCTGCTGCCTCTGCCTCAGCGGTCTGCTCCAGTACTTCTTCAGTCATTTCCTGCTGTTGGTCGTTATCTTTTTTCGTCACTGGCTATTCACTCTCCTGACCTGTTGTTCGGTTACGCTTAGAATGTTCATTTTCCAGACATTCATACAGTTCTATGATAGGAACAGTCCACTCACCTCAGGATGAGGCTTCAGTGGGCTGATATTCTTTTTTCTTGACGATGATGTGGATGCGCAATACGGCTTCAGCCACTTCTCCGGCCACCGTCAGCCCGTGCAGCTTGACATACGCCGGATCGACGATGCCCCGCTCAAAAAGGTCGGCTACCTCTCCGCTGTCGCAGTCCAGTCCCAGATGGGCACTCTTCGCTGTGATCTGGGCTTTGTTGATCTCGCTGAGCTTTTCCAGCGGATTGAATCCTGCATTGGCGGCGATGTGCCAAAAGGGCTGACGCAAAGCGTTCATCACGCAGTCCACGCCGAAAGCAGCCATAGGCGGCAGATCGTTTTTGACATCTTCCAGCTGGCGGGCAATGGCCAATTCGCCTGCGCCGCCGCCGACCACCAGGCCATACTGCACGGCGGCCTGCACACTGGCTGCGGCGTCCTTGGCGATGCGCTCGCGCTCGCCGACGATCTCGCCAGTGGAGGCGCCCACCAGTACGGTGGCCATGGGCTTGCCGGCGCCGCCGATGACTTTGATCTGCTGACGCTTCTCATCGCCCACGACCGCTTCGGCGCGGCCCAAGACTTTGGCTAATTCAGCCGGCGGCTTTTCTAGCGTGCTGCGCTTGATCATCCGTGCACCAGTGTGCTCGGCGATGGCCTCCAGTGTCTTGTGCGGCACGCGGGAGACCACCATGATCCCGGCTTCGCTGAGTGTCTCCAGCGCCAGATCATCCAGCCCGCGGTCGACGAATACGACCCGCGCGCCGGTGATGATGATCTTTTGCAGCTGCTCCTTAAAGGTCTGCCGCAGCGCTAAGTAATGCTTGAAGCCGCTCTCCGTGGCCAGCGCTTCATCCTCCAAGCGTTCTGGTTCCAGGGCATCATCCAAGACCAGGATGTGCACATCATCATGGACGGCCAGCGGCATCTGCCGGTCAGCGCGCTCTTTTTCCACCAGCACGCCGCTGAAGACTTCATTATCAGCGCCCTCCACCGCTTTGACCATGTCAGAAAGCTTGAAGCCCTCCTCCAGGAGCTTATCGCGGCCAATGAGCGCTACGCCTTCGGTGATGAGCTGAGCGATATCCGCATGCTCCCGTCCGGCGATCAAGGCGATCTGGTAAAGGGCGTCACGGTCTTCTGCGGTCACTGGCTGGGCTGAGCACGCCATAGCCTGATGGGCCGTCGTGATGCCGGCACGGATGCCGGCGATCACCTGAGCTGCGGGCACGCCTCTGAGCATCTGCTCGATGCCGGAAAGGATCAATTCACCGGCCATCAGCGCCACTGTGGTGGTACCGTCGCCTACAGCCTCCTGCTGCGCCTTGACAGCGTTGATCAGCATTTTGGCCACAGGGTGGCTGACCGCCATTTCCCTTAAAATAGTCACACCGTCGTTGGTGATGACCACCTGGCCGAACTGGTCGACCAGCATCGTATCCAGTCCTTTTGGACCGATGGTATTATCTACCGCGCTCATGACAGCGCGGACAGCATTGGCATTGTTTTCAAGGAAGCTGTACTGATTATCCTTGTTCTCGCTCATGTCGCTCCTCCTATGGGTACGTGCTAATCTTCACCGGCCCGCTGGGTCAGATCCTCCGCCAGAACATCCAACAGCGCCACTGCGCTGGAATAGGCCATCCGCGTCGGCCCCAACAGCCCGATCTTGCCAATGGTATCGCCCTTGAGCTTGTAGGTGGCAATGACGATACTGCAGTCCTGCACTTCGGGAATATCGTTTTCTGTGCCGATCTTGACGCTGACGCCCGGCTTGTTCTCACTGGCCAAAAGCTGGCTGAGCACCTCGCGCTTTTCCAGCGTCTGCAAGATCGTCTTCACACGCTCCACATCCTTGAATTCAGGCTGATTGAGCATATTGAGCGTGCCGTTCAAGTAGACCTTGCTGCTCTTTTCCGTCTTGAGGATGGAAGAGAGCATTTCCAGAGTGGCATCCACCACCTTGCGCTGGTGGGTCAGCTCGTGGAATATATTTTCCAGCATACTGCGCTGCCAGCCGTCTACCGGCAGACCCCGCAGATTTTGATTGAGCATCATGGAGACCAGATCCAAGTCTTCCTTGGTCATGGTCGGCGGGATCGAGATAAAACGATTCTCGATCTTGTCGCCCTCAGTCACGATGACCATCAGCGCCTTGCCCGGCTCCACCAGCAATAGCTGCAAAAGCTGGAGCTTGCTGGCAGCCTGATCATCCTGCGAGAGCATCAGCATCGAGGTGTAGCTGGTGGCTGTGGATAAGATCTTCAGCGTATCCTGCACCACTTCCTCGACCTGCTTGGTTTTATTGCAGATGGCCTGACTGATATAATTCCGCGCTTCTTCGCGGATCGTATCTTTGGTCATCAGATAATCCACATAGTAACGGTAGCCCTTATCGGAGGGAACGCGGCCTGCGGAGGTGTGGGGCTGCTCGATGTAGCCCATCTCTTCCAGATCCGCCATTTCATTGCGGATGGTGGCCGAGCTGACGCCCAGATCATATTTCTTGGAGATCGTTCGAGAACCGACCGGCTCCGCTGTCTCGATATAATCCAGGACCACTGCTT
>CABVBB010000167.1 GCA_902496505.1 uncultured Peptococcaceae bacterium | reverse complement strand
GTACTGGTGAGCTTCAATCCACACTTGATCCCCATGAATCGCGGGATACTGTCTACCATCACTATGCAGGCGGCTGAACCCTTGACGCAGGAGATGCTGGATGAGTGCTACCATTCGTTTTATGATAACGAACATTTCGTACGGGTGCGCGATCGCAAAAATCTGCCCCAGACCAAATGGGTGCAGGGCTCTAATTACTGCGATGTAGCGCCGGTCTGGGACGCGCGGACAGGACGCATCATCGTCGTCTCAGTCATTGACAATCTGGTCAAGGGCGCCAGCGGGCAGGCTGTTCAAAATATGAATCTGATGATGGGGCTGGAGGAAACCATGGGCCTCAAATACAATATCGTTTATCCTTGAGGAAATGGATAGAAAAAGAAAGCGGAGGATCGACATGATGACAATGATAGATGGCGGCGTGACAGCGCCGCAGGGATTTCAAGCAGCGGGCGTAGCGGCAGGCATCCGCAAGAAGGAGCGTCCAGATGTGGCGCTGGTATATTCCACTGTGCCGGCAGCGGCAGCCGCTGTATATACGACGAATAAATTCAAGGCAGCGCCGCTCATGGTGACGGAGCAGAATATTGCCAACGGACAGGCGCAGGCTTTTGTGATCAACAGCGGCATTGCCAATGCAGGCATGGGCAAGGTGGGCATGGAACAAGCCCAGCAGATGTCCGATTGGACGGCTGAGGCGCTGGGGATTGCGGCTGATGATGTGGTCGTGGCTTCCACCGGCGTGATCGGGATGCCTCTGCCTATGGAGAAGATCCATAACGGTGTGGTCAAAGCAGCTGGCGAACTCAAAGCAGACGGCGGACACGAGGCAGCTTATGCGATCATGACCACAGATACCATTCAGAAGGAAGCGGCTATGGAAATCGAGCTGGGCGGCAAAACGGTGACCTTGGGCGCAATGGCAAAGGGTTCCGGCATGATCCACCCCAATATGGCGACTATGCTGGGCTTCATCACCACTGACGCAGCGATCGATGCTCAGGCACTGCACAAAGCGCTGAAGACCGTGGTGGATGTGACCTTCAATATGATCTCTGTGGACGGTGATACCTCCACCAATGATATGGTGGCGATCATGGCCAATGGTTTGGCGGGCAACCCGATGGTGACAGCAGACAGCGCAGAATGGGGCGTTTTTGTGGAAGCGCTGCAGACGCTCTGCACCACCATGGCCAAGGCTATCGCTCAGGACGGCGAGGGCGCGACCAAATTGATCGAAGCGACCGTGACTGGGGCGAAGAGCGAAGCCGATGCCCGCAAGGCTGCCAAAGCCATCATCAATTCCAGCTTGGTCAAGGCCGCGGTCTTTGGCGAGGATGCCAACTGGGGACGGATCGCCTGCGCGCTGGGCTATTCGGGTGCGGAGTTCGATCCGCAAAATGTAGCGATCTATTTGGGGGATGTCCAGGTCGCCAAGGACGGCATGGGCTTAGCTTTTGATGAAGACAAGGCGGCGCTGGTGCTCAAGGAAAAACAAGTGACCATCACCGCGGAATTGGGCGCAGGCGAGCATCAGGCCACAGCCTGGGGCTGCGATCTGACGTATGATTATGTCAAGATCAACGCCGATTATCGCTCATAAGCAGGGGGAGAAGACGCGTGGAAGAGGCAATGAAAACGGCAGAGGTCTTAGTAGAGGCCCTGCCTTATATCAAAAAGTTTTACGGCAAGACCGTGGTCATCAAATACGGCGGCCATGCCATGACTGATGAAGAGATCAAGAAAAAAGTCATCTCAGATATCGTGCTCATGAAATATGTCGGCATCAATCCCGTCATCGTGCATGGCGGCGGGCCGGACATCAATTATTGGCTGAAGAAAAACAATCAGGAATCCACCTTTGTCAACGGTCTGCGGGTGACCGATAAGGCGACTATGGAGATCGCGCAGATGGTACTGGTGGGCAAGGTCAATCAGGAGATCGTCGGCCTTTTGCAGAAATGCGGCGGCAAAGCCATGGGTATCAGCGGCATCGACGGCAACACCATCATGGTCAAAAAGATGGAGATGGAGCAGGATGGGCAGATGGTAGACCTGGGCTTTGTGGGCGAAGTGACCCATATCAATACGGAGCTGATCGACCACGCCATTTCTGAAGGCTACATCCCGGTCATTGCGCCTATTGGCTGCAGTGAGGACGGCGATGTGTACAATATCAATGGCGACTATGCCGCAGGCAGCATCGCGGCCAGTCTGCACGCCACTAAATTATTCATGCTCACCGATATCAACGGCGTGCTGGGCAAAAGCGGCGAGATCATCTCGGTATTGGATTTTGCCGATGCGGAAGTCAAGATGCAGGACGGCACCATCTGCGGCGGTATGATCCCCAAGGTGGACTGCTGCATGGAGGCGATCAAGCAGGGCGTCCAGTCCGTGCATATCGTCAATGGCTGCCTGCCGCACAGCATGCTGCTGGAACTGTTTACGGATGCCGGTATCGGCACTATGGTCATAAAGGAGTAGAGAAGCGATGGAGATGGAAATGGAACAGGTCATTGCGGATGGCCAGAATTATGTAATGAATACTTACGGCCGGATGCCGGTGGTCTTTGACCGCGGCGAGGGCTGCTATGTGTGGGATATGGACGACAACCGCTATTTGGATCTGGTCGCGGGCATCGCGGTCAATTCGCTGGGGCACTGTCATCCAGCCGTGGTCGAGGCTATCCGCAAGCAGGCGGGCGTGCTCATGCATTGCTCCAATTTGTACTGGAACAAACAGCAAGTGGCGCTGGCGAAGCTTTTGACCGAAAAGAGCGGCCTAGGCAAAGCCTTCTTCGCCAACAGCGGCGCAGAGGCCAATGAAGCGGCCATCAAGCTGGCGCGCAAATGGGGCGCAGGCAGCAAATATCATATCATCGTGCTGGAGAAATCCTTCCACGGCCGTACGCTGGGCGCTCTGGCGGCTACAGCGCAGGCCAAGTACCAGACGGCCTTCCAGCCGCTGCCGCAGGGATTTACCGCCGTGCCGGCCGGTGATCTGGCCGCTATGGAGGCCGCGATCCTGCCAGAGACCTGCGCAGTCATGATGGAGATCATCCAGGGCGAGGCGGGCATCAATGTGCCTTCTGCGGAGTATCTGGCCGGGGTCAGCGCCTTGTGCAAAAAGCACGGCATCCTGCTGATCATCGATGAGGTGCAGACCGGCATGGGGCGTACGGGACAAGGCTTTGCCTTCCAGAATTTCGATATGCAGCCGGATATCATCACGTTGGCCAAGGCTGTGGCCGGCGGCTTCCCTATGGGCGTCATGCTGGCGCGGGATGAGGTGGCGGCATGCTTCAAGCCGGGCGACCATGCCTCGACCTTTGGCGGCACGCCGCTGGCCTGCGCGGCAGGTCTGGCAGCGTCGGAGATATTGCTGGATGATGATTTCCTGGCTCAGGTGCGGGAAAAAGGCGACTATTTCCGTGGCCAGCTGAGCGCTTTAAAGGACAAATACCCCGACAAGATCAAAGAAGTGCGGGGCTTGGGGCTGATGATCGGCTGCGAGCTCAATGTCGAGAACAAGCCCGTATTAGCCAGCCTTCTGGAGCAGCATGTCTTAGTCAATGGCATCGGTCAGCATGTGCTGCGCTTCGTGCCGCCGTTAGTCATCACGCAGGCGGAAATGGATGAAGCGATCGCGGCGATGGATAAAGCCTTAGCCAGCGTCTAAAAGGTCAGGTGGGCGGCAAAAACGCTCAGATCCAAAAGGGTGCCCGCCGCCCACTTGAGAGAGATTTTTTTGTACTTGCTATTTTAACGCCAGACTGGCAACGGTCTGGCGTTTTTGGCGTATAGTAGAGCAAGGCGCAGTCTGCGAAATCAAACATTGCAGACTATCACGCCATCTGTTAAGATGGAAAACAGTAAGTGAAAATAGTTGACTAAAGGAGTGGAGAGATATGCAGATCGCAGTCGTGGGCTTGGGATTGATCGGCGGATCGTTTTGCAAGAGCATCAAAAAATATACATCTCATACGTGCTGGGGCTTGGATGAGGATGAATTCATCTTACAGCAGGCAGCTATGGAGGGCGCGATCGATGGCGTGATCACTGCGCAGCAGCTGGGGCAGGCAGATCTGACCATCGTCTGTCTGCACCCACAGACAGCGATCGATTTTTTGCTGCGGTACAAAGAGCAGTTTCGGCCGGACAGTGTAGTCATGGATACCTGCGGCGTCAAGCAGGCCATCGTGGATGCGGTGGAAGGGCCGCTCAAGGAGCGGGGTGTACATTTTCTGGGGGCACATCCTATGGCTGGCCGCGAGTTCTCCGGCTATGATTACGCGCTGGCAGACCTTTACCAAGGCGCGAGCTTTATCGTCACGCCAGATGCAGAACTATCACAGGCGGTGCTGACGATGGTTGAGGAATTGGCCAAGGCGCTGGGGTTTGCGCAGGTGGTCAAGACGACGCCCAAGATGCACGATCAGACCATCGCCTTCACCTCGCAGCTGGCTCATGTAGTGAGCAATGCGTACATCAAAAGCCCCACGCTGCAAAACGAGAGCGGGTTCAGCGCCGGAAGTTTTTTGGACTTGACGCGGGTAGCCAAACTCAATGAGAAGATGTGGACAGAGCTTTTCCTCATGAATAAAACAGCGCTGCTTTTTGAACTGGATAATATCATGAGTCATTTGGCACAATACCGCACCGCCTTGGCCGAAGGGGACAGCAGAACGCTTCAGCAATTGCTCAAGGACGGCCGTCTGCTCAAGGAAGAAAGTTTGGAAGTGCATCGTTAAAGGGATATTCCCCAGCTGCCGGACATATGATGGAACAAAAAGCCTAAAGGAGACGAGAACATGTTTGAGGTGCGTCAGGAACGTTTATTGGCTGCGGGGGCTTACATCATATTCTTTTTGCCGCTGTTATCCGGCGGTTCGCGCTTTGGGCGGTTTCATTGCAATCAAGGACTGGTGCTGCTGCTCTTTTACGGAGCGGTCAGCATCGTTGCTCATATCGTGCCGGTGATCGGTGAGACGCTGCTCTTGCCGGCGGCGAAGCTCATGTGGCTGCTCTTAGCCCTGTGGGGCGTGCTGGGCGCAGTACAGGGGAGGATGCGTAGGCTGCCGGTGATCGGTCGGTTTGAGCTGTTGAGATGAGCGGCTTAGGCCGCTTTTAGGGCAGCAAGGAAAGGAGTGGGAGAAATGGATTGGCAGGAATATTTTCAAAATCCGCGGGAGATGGTGGAGACCATCAACACCCGCTTGGAGCGGGAAAAAGAGCTCATCCGCTATGTCAATCTGCGCTATCGTTTGTATGGACAAGCAGAGACCAAGTGGCTTTATGACGTCACCTTAACGCTCGCAGGCGAGGAATTGTTGCTCACTACCGGGGACGGCAAGCAGTACGCCCTGCCGCTTAATGAAGTGGAATACATCAAGCTGCGGCCTTTTTACTACGCCGCCTGCGTGGGCTTCAAGGAATTCACCTTTCACGGACATCCAGAAGAAACGGCGGAGTAAGGATGTTTCACGTGAAACAGTGATCGTGGGGGGAGCGATATGGGAGAGATAGTGTATGAGCTGACGTGGATCGACTTGGTGCTCTGCATTGTCAAACAGCTTTTCTTTTATGTTGTGATCGATGGGGGAGTGATCGCCGTCATCTTGTTTTCGCCAAAAATGAAAAAGTGGAGCAAGGTGGTGTGCAGTATTTTGACAGCGGGGATCCTGATCGTTATTTGCATCATACAGATCAGCGGCAGCTGGCAGGAGTATAACAGGCTTCAAGAGGCTTATGCGCAAAAGAACTATTATATAGTGGCAGGG
>CABVBB010000166.1 GCA_902496505.1 uncultured Peptococcaceae bacterium | reverse complement strand
GGCGCTGGGGGCGTACGCTATCGCGCTGCTTTTAGGCGTCTATATCTGCTGTGAGAGCAGCTGGTGGCTGGCCGTGATCGGTGCGTGTTTCATGCTGATCGGGTATTTATATACGGGCGGCCCCTATCCTATCGCAGCGTCTCCCTTTGGCGAAATTTTTGCCGGTCTCTGCATGGGTGGCGGCATTACCTGCATTACGTATTTCATCCAAACCGGCGAGGTCACCTGGCAGTGCTTCTGGCTCTCGATGCCTATCGTTCTCTTGATCGGGCTGATTCTCACCTCTAATAACATCCGCGACCGTGTCGGTGATGAGGCTAATGGCCGCAAAACGCTGGCGATCCTTTTAGGCCATCGGGGAGCCGTCCGCTTCATGGCCATCATTTTCGCCATCGCCTACCTCTGGCCGCTGGTGCCTATACTGGTCTATCAGCAGACACCGCTGCTTTTCCTCTCTTTGCTCAGTCTGCCCAAAGCACTCAGCGCCGTCAAAGGCTTTGCCCCGGAAAATCAGCAGCCCAAGCAAATGATGCCGGCGATGAAAGCCACTGCCCAGACCAATACGTTTTATGGTCTGCTCTATGCACTGGGTTTGCTCATCGGCCAACTTTTATAAACCAAAACGCTCAGGAAGATCGTCTCTTCCTGAGCGTTTTTTGACTTTGGCTTATTTGTAGCGGTTCTTTTGGTGAGGGGCTTTATTTTTGGGGGAAGTACCTTTTCCTTTGGGTGCGGGTTTCGCATTTTTCGACCGTGGTGCGGTGGTCTTGGCCTTTTTGCCATTGGCCGTCTCTTTAGGCGCAGGCGTTTGCTCGGTATGGCGGCGGGGCTTGATCAAGCATTTGGGGCCATTGCCGATCAGATCCTCCCTGCCGGCTTGCACGAGGGCTTCATAGACCAAGTCGTAGTTCTTGGGATCACGGTACTGGAGAAGTGCCCGCTGCCAAGCTTTTTCCTGAGCGGTGCGGGGAACGTAGATCTTTTCCATGGTCCGTGGGTCCAAACCGGTGTAATACATGGCGGTGGCCATGCTGCCAGGGGTAGGGATAAAGTCCTGCACCTGCTCGGGATTGTAGCCGAGATCGCGGATGTATTCTGCCAGAAGGACAGCGTCTTTGAGCGTACAGCCGGGATGGCTGGAGAGAAAATACGGCACCATATATTGATCCTTGCCCCCTTTTTTGTTGAAGGCCTGATATTTGGCGATAAATTTGTCGAAGACATGACGCGGCGGCTTGCCCATATATTTGAGCGTATTGGGCGCTACATGCTCTGGGGCAACTTTGAGCTGACCGCTGATATGGTAGCGGCACATTTCTTCAAAGAAAGTCGGGTCTTTGTCCGCCAGGATATAATCGAAACGCACGCCGGAACGGATGAAGACTTTTTTGACCTTGTCCATTTGGCGGGCTTTGCGCAGGATCTCCACATATTCCTTGTGATCCACCTGTAAATTGGGACAGATATCAGGGAACAAACACTGCCGGTCTTTGCAGGCGCCGACTTTAAGCTGCTTTTTGCAGGCAGGCATGCGGAAATTGGCTGTAGGGCCGCCGATATCGTGGATATAACCTTTAAAATTCGGCAGCTCGGTCATCTGCTTGATCTCTGCCAAGATCGATTCCTGGCTGCGGTTTTGGATGATCCGTCCCTGGTGGAAATTGATCGCGCAGAAGGTGCAGCCGCCGAAGCAGCCGCGGTGATCGGTCACGCTGAATTCGACCTCTTGCAGGGCAGGCACCCCGCCCAATTTTTCATAGCGCGGATGATAGGTGCGGGTGAAAGGCAGCTGATAGATGGCATCCATCTCTGCTTGGCTGAGGGGCAAGGCTGGCGGCAGCTGGATCAAATAACGTTCGCCATGGGGCTGGACCAGAGTCTTGCCTAAGAAGGGATTTTGCTCCTGATTTTGGATGCGGAAGGCTTCAGCAAATTTTCGCTTGCTCTGCGCGACCTCTTCGTAGCTGGGCAGGAGGATATAATCGTCTTCCTTGGGCAGTTGATCGCTTAAGAGGCAGCAGCCCTGGACATCGCGCATCTTGTGGATAGGCCAGCCTTTATCGAGGCCATGGGCGATATAGGTGATCTGTTTTTCGGACATACCGTAGGTCAAAAGGTCAGCGCCGGTCGCTTCTAGGATCGATGGACGCACATCGTCATCCCAATAATCATAATGAGCGAACCGCCGCAAGCTGGCCTCGATACCGCCGATGATCAAAGGGACCTCTGGATAGGCTTCCCGGATCATCCGGCAATAGACCTCTACAGCACGATCTGGCCGCAGACCTTTTTGACCGCCGGGCGAATAGGTGTCATGCCGGCGAGGTTTTTTGGCGGCAGTATAGTGATTGACCATGGAATCGATATTGCCGCTGCCAACGATAAAAGCCAGACGCGGTTGGCCAAAGACCTGAAAATTGCGCAGCTGCCGCCAATCCGGCTGGGCCAGGATACCGACACGGAAGCCTTCGCTTTCTAACAGCCGGCCGATAAGGGCTGTCCCAAAGCTGGGGTGATCCACATACGCATCTCCGCTCACGAGCACAAAGTCCACCTCATCCCAGCCTTTGGCGTGGGCTTCTTTTTTGTTTAAGGGTAAAAATAATGTTGATTCCATTCCAGTCTCCTATCTCCATCAGGATTGAATATCTTTTTATTATCCATGCTTGTGAATCGACTTGTCAAGGGTTTGGGATCAATTTCATAAAAAATCCCACTGACAGCTGCCTGTATTTTGGCTTGCGGCTTATTTTGTCGATAAACTAAAAAATACCGATGACATCATGGAGTGTATGATATCATCGGTATGCGTTTGTCAAAGCCTGGGTCAGGCTTCCACACTTTCAGCTTTGTATTCGCCATACATTTTGTAAGCTAAGGATACTAAGGATTTGTCCTGGGAATAGGTGATCTTTTCCAAAGCTTCGTTGATCTCAAAAAATCCGCCGTCTGTGAAATCTTCCATTTTGTTAACGGAATATTTGTCACTGACAGCTTCCATCAAAAACCAATGGATCTGATTGTGAACAGGGCATTTCCGGCTGTTGGAATAAAATTCGTAGCTGGTTTCACCGACTGAACCGACGATCTTGGCTTCGACGCCGCCTTCGTAACGCACTCTGGTCAGCGCTACTTCATTGGCGATCTTGCCATTGCGGATAACTCCTTTCGGCAGTACCCACTCTCCCTTGTCATTTTTCAGCAGAAAAACCGAATCTCCATAGAACACAACTCCGCCAGCACAATGTCTGATTAACATATGCATCCTCCTCTTTGCTGAAGTTTGAACTGCCAATTAAATATATTTATAGATATTCGCTTTCTTCTGTAGTTTTCCTGCAAAATATAAGGGTTTAGAAAAATATTCTTATCATTAAAAAAGCCTTTGGTCTATAAGCAGGCCAAAGGCAGTTTGATCAATAGATCTCAATATTTAACGGCAGGCTCACACCGGTCGCCATGTTCGTTCCCCAAAGAGTCAGGGTCTGGGCGGGGATCCAATAGCCATTGTTGGTCTTTTGATCCCAATTGATGGTGATGGATTCGGCAGCTCCTGGCGCTAAGATCATTTCGCGGGCCATGGGATTAAAATCTTGGTTGCGTGACCAGCGCCAAAGCTCGACGCCCTTAGCATCGGAAACATAAAAGTCGAAGAGCTGACTGGACGGATAGCGCAGCACAGCGGGTTCATTGGTCAAGTTCCGTTTGCGGAAAGTGATCTCTACTGGCTGCCCTTCCCGATAGCGGTAACGATCGGTGGCTAAAACATACCGAAAGTCATCGATCTCTTCCCAGTTGTAGTTGAGCCCATTTAAGCCAGGTTCACTGCTGGGCGGCTGAGTAGGCGGCTGGAATGGCGGCAGCATATTGTCATAAATAGGCGGCACATTGTCTGGCAGCATATCTCCCGGCTGACCGCCTACCGGCGGCTGATTATTGGGGAGCATATCGCCTGGCTGACCGCCTACTGGCGGTTGGTTGTTCGGGAGCATATTGCCTGGACGCTGGTCATTGGGGACACAGGTCACGCCTAAGACATCCCACACCTGCTGATTGACCTCCCCGCTGGGAAATAGCCCGGAATCGCGCTGCAGCGCTCGGACGGCGATCTGGGTGGCATTGCCGAAGACGCCGTCAACATTGACAAAGTAGCCTCTGCGCTGTAAAAGGCTCTGTAAAAAGGCGATCGCGGAACCACGGGAACCTAAGCGTAAAGTTGGGCAGCCGCCTCGCTGACGACAGACAACGCCCAAGGCACGCCAAGTGGATTGGTCTGTGACGCCGGTAACCCAGAGATTGTTGTCACGCTGGAAATTGCGCAGAGATTGCTCGGTACTTTGACCAAAGAAGCCATCGACTCGTCCGCCCAGTGGGAAATAACCAAAACGCATCAGTCGTCTCTGTAATTCTTCAACTGCCGGACCACGGGAACCTCTGGATAAGCGCGGGCACCATTCCGGGCCTAACGGTGCATTGCAGACGGAACAATTGCCGCTGGGTCTGATGGTGATGATCATGCCGACTCTCAGCTGATTGCTGCTGGTCAGATTATTCATCTGCATCAGAGCGCTGGGGGATAGATCATATTTACGTGCGATACTTTCAATGGTATCTCCCGCTTCTACTACATAATTCATCAAAAGTCCCTCCTTTCATTTTCTCCTTGCAGTATATGCGGCCTGTGAAGATATTGACACCGCAAAAGAGGGTTTTCAAGGCGCACCGCAGAATTATACGACAGATTATTCATCTTATTTTGTCGTAAAGGAGGCTATCCCTATGCCCGTTATCCAAATCGATCTGCTCAAAGGCAAATCGGTAGAGCAAAAACGCGATCTGGTCGATAAGATCACCACCGCCTGCGTTGACGCTCTACAGTGCCCCAGGGACGCTGTGACCATCGTCCTGCGTGATATGGAACCCACCGATTTCAGCTGTGGTGGTACATTATTTGCCGATAATACTTGATCCAGCTCTACATTTTAGGAGGTGCCCTTCACTTTGAAAAAGAAGGTCAAGCTTTTCTTAGCAGCAGTGATCGTGATCCTATTCCTCTTTGCCTTCATGCCGCAGATACTGCATTTTTTCACGGATTATCTGTGGTTTAAGGATCTGGGATACCAATCGGTCTATCTTAAATTCACCTTTGCCAAGTTTGCCATTGGCTTCGCAGCATTTATTTTGGTATTTGCCCTCTCCTATATCACCTTGCAGCTGTCAACGAAGTATCAGCGGCCTGCCCCTGTGACAGAGGAAGACGGCGTTATCAATGTTCCAGGGCCGAAAAAGCTCAAGCATAAGCTGGTGACCATCCCTTCGGTCATCCTGGGCTTGTTTGCCGGCATCTTATCGGCAACAGCGCTTTGGGAAAACATCCTGCTGTTTTTCAACCAAACATCGGCTAATATCACTGAACCCGTTTTTGGCCGAGACATCAGTTTTTATTTCTTCAATCTGTCCCTATTTCAGACAGCGCTGGATCTGGCCTTGCTTTTCTTGGCCGTCATTGCGCTCTCCAATTTCATTCTGACGTTTTATTTACAAGGCATCAATAAAAATGCCTTCAAAGTGTTAGCCAAACGCATCGTATATTTCCTGGTGGCGTTTTTGGTGCTCCTCATCATCGGCTTCCAGCTGCAAGCAGCCAATCTGCTCTATTCCAGCCGCGGTGTGGCCCAAGGCGCAGGTTATGTAGATCTCAAGGTCACCTTGCCGATGTATTATATCGCCAGTGTGGTCTGCGCCGTTTCTATCACTACCATCCTTTGGGGTATGAAGAAACGT
>CABVBB010000165.1 GCA_902496505.1 uncultured Peptococcaceae bacterium | reverse complement strand
CCTCGGTTTTTTCCGCCAGGTCGCGAATGGTGCTGAGCAGATATTCTCGGGCGAAAACGTCCAGACCAGTGCAGGGCTCATCTAGGATCAGCATCTCTGGATTAGACATCAAAGCCCTGGCGATCAATACGCTCTGCCGCTCACCTTTAGAAAGAAAATCAAAGGGATAGTTGATCTTGGATTTCAGCCGCAGCTCTTCCAGCAGGGCTTTGGCTCTGACCACATCACGGTCGCTGATGTCTTCATCCAGCCCCAGTGTGGCAAATTTGCCGGCCAGAACGATTTCCAAAGCCGTCTCTCTGGACAGGCATTTATCGTAGAAAGAGCCGCTGACCCAGCCGATACGCCGGCGGATATCGAGGATATTGTCATCATTGTAGGCTTGGCCGAATACTTCCAGTTCACCATGTGTATGAGCCATATAGCCGGCCACAATGCTGAGCAGCGTAGTCTTGCCGCTGCCATTGGTGCCAAAAACGACCCAATGCTGGCCTTTTTGCACTTCCCAATCGATATCCTTCAAAATATATTTGTTGCCTGATTTGCAGCCCAGGCCTTCCAACTTGAACACGGTTTCCATATGCTCACCTCCGCTGCTTTATTCTTCCTCTTCATCGGGCAGTTCCAGAGGAATCGTAAAGCCGTCCTTTCCCAGAAGTCCCCAATATTTGGTCCCCCAGCTCAAGATCTCGCAGACCTTGGCAATATTGAGCATATACGTCCGTTCATTTTCTTCCAGATCGACAAAATGATTGAAGCCCAAGCGATCGACAAAATCCTTGGCTGCGCGGTAGATCTCCGGCTCTGTCCCGTACTCGATCTTTTGACAGTGGTCACAGTAAAGCTCCGCACCAGAACCGCCGTATTTGTTGTAGACAACAATCCGTATCTCCAGCTTGCCGCCGCATTGCTTACAGCAGCAGCGTTCTGAACGGCTGATCAGATCCTCCATCCTGTTCTTTTTCATACAGTCACCCTCTCCTGGCGATCGCCAGCAATTTGATCATTCTTATTGATTTCTATTATATCAATGTGAACGAGAAGCGTCAAACAACCTTTCGGTGACTAATCCCACCATCCACAACGGACAGCTGTGACAATAGGCTAACGCTGTGCTGCTTCTTCAGCCAGCTGAGCGATGAATTCCTCATAGCGGGCTTTGACCATAAAGCGCGCCGAAGCCTCCAGAGCGGTAGAACCATCTGTTAGGATCGCCCGCGCTTCTAAGTCGATGATAGGCAGCCGTACGCGCACAGCCTTGGCCTCAAAGGTGACGGCCTCTTCCAGCGGTACGGCATGCTTATAGCGCAGCTCCATGCGGGCTGTGACGCCGGCATAGCCCAGCACATTGACGCAGCGGCCCATCAGTTCATCAGCGATCAGCGCGGTCAGTCCGCCGTGCATGATGCCGGGCCAGCTTTGGTGATAAAGCGCAGGGACAAAGGTCGTGCGCACCGTCTCCTCGTCCACCCGCTCAAATTTGAGGTGCAGCCCGATGGGATTTTGTTCCCCGCAGGCGAAGCACATACTGTCATACGTCCAGTCCATCATTTGCTCGTCCATATGCGCCCTCACTGCTTCTGAAAATCATAGATATTGAGTCCGGTGACCGGGTCATACTGACGGCCGATGCTTTCGGGAAACTTTATCAAATGCAGTTCGCACGTCCCGCTGATACGGCATTCATTCAAATGACCGCCGAAGGTGGAGAAATCGTCCTGTCCACAGGTGATGTGAAAATGCAGATAGACTTCACCGTCTTTTTGGGAGACACTGCCTGTCAAATTCGTGATCTCAAATTCTCCCTCAAAAGTCTGGCTGTGATAAGCCTTCGTCTCCACATTATAAAGCCCTACCGTCACCCGATCCGCTGCACCGATGCCAACCACTTCTGCTGTAGTGATATCTTCTGCACGGCAGAGATCCGCCAGAGCTGTGAGTACCTCTTCCCCGCGGTCGATGCGGATCATATAATGCTCTCCAAAACGCTGAAATTCCATTTTTATCACCTCTGCAAAAATTTACCCTTATATTGTAACGAACTTTGCCGTCAAATACCACTGCTATTTTTTTCTGAGACACGCGTCAAAAAATACCCTTTCTTTTTGCTCCCCTTTGATTTACTTTAGCTGATCAGAATGCTATAATGACTTTAGTAGTTATCAAAATTTTTCTGCTTCTCTACATGAGGAACACCCACTCTAGGAGGTTTTTGTATGAAAAAAGAATTATGCGTTTTGTTGACCACCACGATGCTGACCACTTGCCTGGGCACAGCCGTAGCTGCTCCTATCGAGGATACGGCTGCACCGACTCAGCCAGCGATCACCGCACCAGCTGACGTCAAGGATGATGTTAAGGATCAGGAGAAAAAACCTGCTGCTGAGCTCACAGAAGCCGCTCCTGTCAAAGAAGCCGCTCCTATCACCGTCAAAGTTGACGGCAAGGCATTAAAACTCGATCAGCCGCCTGTCATCCAAGACGGCCGTACCTTAGTCCCACTGCGCGCTATTTTTGAAGCCTTAGGCGCTCAGGTCCAATGGGATGCCGAAGCCCAAAGCGTCATTGCCGAAAAACGCTTGGACATTATTTCCCTAGTCATCGGCGACAACAAGCTCAACATCAATGGCGATGAAAAAACTTTGGACGTGCCCGCTCAGATCATCGAAGGCCGCACCATGGTCCCTGTCAGAGCCATCTCCGAAGCCTTCGGCGCCAAAGTTGACTGGAATGCCGCTACCGGCACAGTCACTGTTGACAGCGTCCAGACTGGCGCTCATGCCATTACTGACAAATATTTGAACGCCTCCGGCAAAACAGCAGACGGCAGCAAGACCCTCTACACCGTCAGTGCAGCTTATCCAGTACTCGCCAATCCAGACGGCAGCACCATCGTTGCCGCGATCAATACAGAGATGAAAAAAGCCGCAGAGGATTACATCGCCTACGCTGAAAAAACCGTCGCTGACATGGATATCGATCCTAATGTGGTTCCTACCCCGTATGAATTCACTCTGCGCTACGAAGTCACTTATGATCAAGACGGCCTGCTCTCCTTCTGCACCAAAGCTATGGAGTACACCGGCGGTGCTCATCCCAACACCATCATGACTGGTAAGACCTTCGACACCACCTTAGGCAAAGAATTGGCATTGACCGATGTCTTAAAAGGCACCAAAGAAGAAGTCAATAAACAGATCATCGACGGCTTCACCGCCCTCATCGACAAAAATGCCGAATTGTATCTGTCCGATGCCAAAGACAATCTGGCTAAAGAAGTCGATAATGCCGGCTTCTATCTGACCAAAGACGGCGTCGTCGTCTACTTCCAGCTCTACACCTTACAGGCTTATGCCGCAGGCTTCAGCACCTGCACCCTGCCGCTGCCCGCAGCCAAATAAAGCAAATACCCTATGAAAAAACCTCCTCAGTGATGTGTTGTCCAAACGCATCATTTGAGGAGGTTCTTTTTTGCCCACGCTCAGAAATCCGGCGCAGACGTAAGCAGCAGCAATTTATCGGCGGGCAGATGCACATACAAAGGGGCTGTACTGTGCGCTAGTTCCTGGCCCAGCGCTTTGTCGACTTCCCAGCGAATGGGGGCTGACCAGCCGTTTTGCCCTTGCAGCCTGACCAGCAGAATAGCCGAAAAGGTATCTTCGATCATTTTGTCTATTTGCGCTGGAAAGACATTATCGCCAGGGGCAGTCACCCGTTCCAAAAAATGTGCGCGCAGGCCGACGTGACTCAGCGCTTCTGGCACGGGGGCTTGGCTGTGCAGCAAAACGTTCCACTCTACTGCCTGGAGCGTATGCTCGTCAAGGCGTCTGGCCAGACTGTGATTTTTGCAGCCGGTCAAGAGGGAAGCGGCCAGTGTCTGCGGCTGTTCAAAGAGGGTCCACTTATCGGCACAGACATCAACATGCCCTTCATGCATGATCGCTATCCGCTGACACAGTCGAAAGACCTCGTCGCGATCATGGGAGACCAAGAGCGTCGTCCCGCCAAAATCCTCCAGCACCTGGCTCACTTCTTGCTCCAACTGCCATTTCAAGTAACTATCCAGCGCCGAAAATGGTTCATCTAGCATCAAAAGCAGCGGTTCAGAAGCGACGATCCTGGCCAAAGCCACCCGCTGCTGCTGACCGCCGGATAGTTGACGGGGGTAATGTTTTTCCAGTCCCTGCAAATAAAAGCGGCGAATATTTTCAGCCGTCTTGTGGCTCCGCTCTGCTTTAGGCAGACGGATACCAGCGGCAATATTCTGCTCCACTGTCATATTGGGAAACAGCGCATAATTTTGAAAAAGATAACCGACCTGGCGTTTTTGCGGCGAGAGATCGATATGTCTTGCTGAGTCAAAGAGCACTTGACCATTGACCACGATCTGCCCTTTATCCGGCGTGAGGATGCCGGCAATGGCCTTAAGCGTCACGCTTTTGCCGCAGCCTGATGCGCCCAAAAGGCCCATCACTTCATTGTCTGCCGCCAGCTGTACTTTGAGCTGAAAATTGCCCAGCCGCTTTTCGATATCCACCCATAATGTCATCCTTTTCCCTCCAATCGCTGTCTGCGCTGCAGCGCCGCCCAATGATTCATCATCATGATCACCCCAAAGGAGATGACCATGATGATCACTGCCCAGCGAAACGCCAGCGTCCGATCGCCGGCCTGTACCGCTGAATAGATGGCTGTGGCCATGGTCTGCGTACGCCCAGGGATATTGCCCGCCAGCATGATGGTCGCGCCGAATTCGCCCAGCGCTCGGGCAAAAGCTAAGATCGTGCCCGCCGCCACCCCAGGCCATGCCGCAGGTAAAAGGATACGCCAGAAGATGCGCCACTCTGTCATGCCCAGCGTTCGTCCAACGTAGAGCAGATTTTCATCGATCTGCTCAAAAGCGCCCAGCGTCGTCCGGTACATCATAGGGAAAGCCACCACTGTGGAGGCAATGACAGTTGCCGGCCACGAAAAAACGATGCTCAGATCGAATTGCAGCAGGAATTGCCCCAGCGGCCCGTTTTTGCCGCAGAGGATGAGCAGAAAAAAACCGACCACTGTCGGCGGCAGCACCATCGGCAGGGTAAAAACGCCGTCGATCAGCCCGCGCCAGTGCTTGATGGTCATCACCCAGCGTGCCGCGGCCAGCCCGAGAAAAAAGGTGACCACCGTCGCCAGCGATGCCGTTTTTATTGAAATGACTAGTGGGGATAGATCCATCATGCACCGCTCCTTTGCCTAATATCTTCTTCACAGCATTACTGCATAGTAAACCCATAGCGTTCAAACACAGCCGCGGCTTCCTCTGTTGCTAAAAAGTCCACAAACGCCTGAGCGGCCTGTGCCTGCTTGCTGTCCTTAAGCACTGCCACAGGATAAATGACCGCCGGATGGGAGCCTTCTGGCGCCTGGCAAACCACCTGCACTGCTTCGCTGATGGCTGCATCGGTGGCGTAGACCACACCACAGTCCACTTCGCCTGTCTCCACCCAGGTGAGCACCTGCCGTACGTCCGAAGCAAAGACCGCCTTGGCCTTGATATCGTCCCACAGCCCCAAATAGGTGAAGACAGCCTCGGAATATTGCCCTACCGGTACACCCGCCGGATCACCCAGAGCGATCCGTTTCACCGGTTCTTCTGCTGCATCAGCAAAGCTTGTCAGCGCTAGGTCACTATCCTGAGGGACGATGAGGACCACCTCATTGACCAGGAGATCTCGACGCGAATCCGGTGCTAAGAGCCCTTCATCCGCCAGTGCATCCATCTGTTTTTGACCAGCAGAGATAAATACATCGGCTGGTG
>CABVBB010000164.1 GCA_902496505.1 uncultured Peptococcaceae bacterium | reverse complement strand
AGCGCTTAAAGAAACTGAACGGCGGCGGGGCGCGGGCTGTACTCGTTTGTGCCTACGGCAACCGAGATTACGACGATACGCTGTTGGAACTAGAGGATATTTTGAGCGAACAGGATTTTCGGTCAGTGGCAGCGGTTGCGGCTGTAGCGGAGCATTCTATCATGCCGCAGTTTGGCAGCGGCCGGCCTGATGCGCAGGATAAAGAAGAATTACGGGAATTCGCCGCACGGATCGATAAGCAGCTGACGGAAGCGTCTGGCGAAAAGGCGGTGCAGGTGCCGGGCAATCATCCTTATCGAGAATATAATGGTGTGCCCATGCAGCCTAAGGCAGACAAAAGCTGCACACGCTGCGGCTTGTGTGCAGCCAAATGTCCGGTAGGGGCTATCGATGCGCAAGATCCGCAACAGACGGATACGCAGAAATGTATTTCTTGTATGCGCTGTCTGGCGATCTGTCCGCAAAAGGCCCGCAAGCTCAATAAAGTCGTGGTCTCAGTGGCCGCAGCCAAGATGAAAAAAGCCTGCTCCGACCGCAAGAGCAATGCACTCTTTTTATAAGAAGAAAAATTTGCGGTGATCAGCTGTCGTCATATAGACAAGCGCAGCAATTCTTGCTATGATAGGTGCAAGGTTTTTGAGCCTGTAATTTCGTGCAGAAGGTGAAGGAATATGGCAATAGCAGATTATGCAGATCGTGTGGCGACGCTTTCCGGCAGCGCCGTGCGAGAAATTTTGAAATTGACTCAGCAGCCGGATATGATCTCCTTTGGCGGCGGTATGCCCTCAGAGGATGCTTTTCCTACAGAGGATCTCAAGCGTATCATGAATGGCATCGTGGCTGATCTTGGCGGCGAAGTCCTCCAATATGGCGTGACCGAAGGGTATCTGCCGCTGCGTGAGGAAATCGTCAAAATGATGGCCGCCAAGGGCGTACAGACCAAAGCTGACGATGTACTGATCACCTCTGGTTCCCAACAGGGTATCGATCTGGTCGCGCGGGCGTTTTTGAACAAAGGCGACAAGGTCATCGTGGAGAGCCCGACTTATTTATCGGCTATCCAGGTGTTCAAATTATACGAAGCCGATCTGATCCCAGTGGCAGTCGATGAAGACGGTATTTTGCCCGAAGAATTGCAGAAGATCTTCGATACCTATGGTGAAGCAGTCAAGTTGGTCTATATGGTACCGACTTTCCAAAACCCTACCGGCAAAGCGATGCCTTTAGCCAGACGGCAGGAGATCCTTTCCATCATCAATCAGCAAAAGGTGGTCTTGATCGAGGATGATCCTTATGGCGACCTGCGCTACAGCGGCGAGGCTATCCCCACCTTTGCTTCGCTGGACAAAGAAGGTCAGGTGCTGTACCTGGGTTCCTTCTCCAAAGTGGTGGCACCAGGCCTGCGGGTCGGCTATGCTATCGCTGACGAGGCGATCCTCAGTAAAATGGTCATCGGCAAGCAGGCCAATGATGTGCATACGCCGATGTTTTCCCAGATGGTCATCGCTCAGTATTTAAAGGAGGGGCTGCTGCCCGGTCATTTGGCGGAGATCAATGCAATGTACCGTCAAAAGCGGGATGAGATGCTCAAGTGTCTGGACGCTTATATGCCTGCCGGCGTCAAATGGACCCATCCAGACGGCGGTCTCTTTATCTGGCTGGAACTGCCGGAGGGCATGAACAGTAATGATCTCTTTATGGAAGCGGTCAAGGAAAAGGTCGCTTTTGTCGCAGGAGACTCTTTCTTCGCTCACGGAGAAGTCAAAAACGCCATGCGTCTCAATTTTTCCAATGCTACGTGGGAAAATATTGAGATCGGCATCAGAAAATTGGCTGAGGTCATCAAGAAAAACTGCTGAGCCATTAAAAAAACAGCCTGACGGAATACAATAAGGCTGGCATAAAAATCCCTCTTCGCTCGTACACATGATAACAGCGAGGAGGGATTTTTGGATATGGGGAAAAAGGATAAAGCAAAAGAGCGTTCCAATGGACAGAATAAGTGGCTGCGCTATTGTCTGCGCGGCGTGTTGATCTTTGTGCTGGTGGCACTATGTATCAGCGGGTTCAGCATTTATCGGGAATACAGCAGGCCGCCGGAGGAAGTGATCATACGGGCACTGGAGCAGACACTGGCCTCACCGAGTTATCTCTTTCACAGCGAATCCAGCCGGACCATCGATGGACAGACGGAGAAACTCTGCGAGGTCTGGGGCGAGAAGAATGAGGAGAGCACGCATCTCGTGGGCACAGTGGATGTGGTGGACAGCAAGTTTGAGATCTATCAGATCAAGAACCAGTTTTACAGACAGGATGCCATCAGTAAGGAGTGGCTGGTGATCAATGAGGTCAGCGAGGAAGCCACCGAAAAATTATTGCAGGAGATCGATCCCTTAGCAGTCTTTCGTTTTGACCAAAACATCGAGGCAGAATATCTGGGCAAAGAGAAGATCGACAGCACCAACTGCCGCAAATACCACATCATGGCTTATTGCGAAAACGCTTATCTCAATCTGGATTGGCACGATTTCTTTTACACCGTCTGGGTGGATAAGGACGGTTATCTGCGGCAGGCTGAGATCATTGCAGCGAATAAAGACCATGACGATCAAAAGCTGGCGATGACTGTGCAGTTTGAGCAGAGCAAGAGTTATCTGGAGATCGAAGCGCCCGTCCAATAAAATGAAAAACAGGCTTTCCTCACGCATTCAAAAGAGCGGCGCAGGAAAGCCTGTTTTTGCTGAGCATAAAAAATGGAAGCGCTGTTTTGGCTGATATGCTCCCTATAAGGAAGACAGTGAAATAAAACACTGATTCCAGAAGGGAGCATTTTTCATGTCACGAAAATCAAAAATATCAGCAGCAATAAAAGAACAAACAGTCAAGCTATGCTCAGCAGGTAAACTATCTCGAAGAGAAGCCGCTCACCGTATCGGGGTGGATGTGAAAACTATACAAAGCTGGTCATACCGCTATGCAAGTGAAGGGTCAGACGGTTTAAAAGACAGTGATTCCAATCGTATTTATCCCCCAGAATTGAAGCGTCAGGCCGTCCTAGCCTATCTCTCTGGCAAAGGCAGTCAATCCGAGATCTGCAATATTTTTCATATCCGTTCTGAAAGCCAGCTGCGCTCTTGGATAAAGGTGTATAATAGCGGTAAAGACTTTACCCACAAGATGTCAGGAGGCAGCCGCATGAAAGATACACGCAAGACCACATTGGAAGAACGGATACAGATAGCCAAAGAGTGCATTGAAAACGAAAACAATTATGGAGCGATCGCCCTCAAATATGGGGTCAGCTATCAGCAGGTACGCAGCTGGGTGCAGAAATATAAGCAGCTAGGTGAAGCTGGTCTGGAAGATCGCCGTGGTCAGTTGAAACGGGAACAGACGCCACGCACAGAGTTAGAAAAAGCACAGATCGAGATAGAGAACCTTAAACGAGAATTGTATCTGGCAGAAGTGGAGAACCGTGTGCTAAAAAAATTGCAGGAGATCGAGAGGAGAGATGCCTTGGACAAATGAGACATTTGCGCCAATATCGAGCTATCCAGGAATGTTATCGTGAATACCATGATCCAGTGGAGATCACCTGTGCGATCCTAGGCGTCTCAAGAGCAGCCTATTATAAATGGGCATCAGGCAAACTAAGCAAACGGACAGAAGAAAATGTAAAGATCGCGGAAAAGATCGAAGGTATCCACATGGCCTGTCCTGACAAAGGCTACCGCCGGATCCGGGATGAATTGCAGCATAACTATAGTATTTTAGTGAATGACAAGCGAGTATTGCGGATATGCCAGATCAAGGGGATCTACTCCACCATCAAGTACTGCAATAATGGCTGTACACGACGGGCAAAGAACCCACAGTATGTGGCAGAGAACCTTTTGAACAGAAATTTTTCTGCTGCAAAACCCAATGAAAAATGGCTCACCGATGTGACGGAATTCAAATGGTATGAAGGTGTTGAAGTTCATAAGCTATACCTAAGCGCCATACTGGATCTGTACGACCGCAGGATAGTAGGCTATGCCATAAGCGAGCACAACAATAATCCACTGGTATTTAAAACACTGGAGCGTGCCCTTGCAGCGAACCCTGGTGCCCATCCGTTATTTCATAGTGATCGCGGTTTTCAGTACACCAATCGTACCTTCCATCAAAAGCTAGAAAAGGCAGGTATGGTGCAGAGTATGTCGCGGGTCGGCCGCTGCATAGACAACGGACCGATGGAAGGATTTTGGGGCATACTCAAACGCGAACGCTACTACGGGAAACGATACCATTCCAAGCAAGAACTGTTCAAGATGATCCGCAGCTATATATCGTATTACAACAATTGCCGAGTGCAGAGAAAACTTGGTGTACTGACACCTATGGAAAAGCACGCGCTTGCACTAGCGGCATAAAAAAACATCCAAGAACACATTGCTCTTGGATGCAAAAATATTATTTTATTTCACTGTCTACTTGACGGGGTGCACACCACTTTCGTTTTTGCTGTTTGAGCAGGCTCTACAAGAGCTGCTGCTTTCGCTATACTAGAACTGTCAGCGTTTGAGCTTATGAGCGGTGATGATGGTGGCGCTGGCGGCATTGACGGTGAGGCGCGAGCCTTGGGTGTCGATATACCAGTTCTTGCCCTGCCGCCAGCTGATGGCGTCTTGGCTTTCGATCGCCATCTGGCACCACTGCACCACGTCTTCTTCATCTGAAAGGGCTAAATTCTTGCGGATGCGCTCTTCTCCCAGGGTGGTGGTATGCAGTCTGGCCAAGAGTTCTTGCGGTATGGTCTCGTGCATTTTTGTTCTCCTTTTCTTTGGTGGAAATTTGGGATGATGCTGGATTGCTGCGTCTATGTAAGCTATAATAGATTTATCACGATAAGCAGAGGAGGTCAAAATGATGAATGTTGCTCAGCCGATCCCCAAAATGACCTTGGCAGAGTTTGAAGCCCTGTCCAAGGAAGAGCATTTGAATTACGAATTGATCGATGGTCTGGTCATGATGTCTCCCAGCCCTTCTTTTGATCATCAAAAAATTGGCGTCAGGCTGCTCAAAGAACTGCTGACTGCCCTCGATCAAACCACCTGCGAGCCTTTATACGAATATGATATTCGCCTATCAGAAGATGTGCTCAAGCCGGATATGATGATCTTCTGCAATGAGGATCATGAACTGCCGGTAATCGTTTTTGAGATCCTCAGCCCTTCGACGCGTTTTAAGGATCTGCGCATTAAGCTGATCAAGTATGAAGAACTGGGCATCAAGGAATATTGGATCATCGATCCTAAGGTCAAGACGGTCACCGTGCATGATTTCATCCGCCAAACATCTGAGACTTATGGTCTGGGCGAAATCATTTTTTCTCCAACGATCCCCGAATTATCCGTCACTGTAGCTGCGATTTTTCCATAGCATTACAAAAGGCCAGCGCTCCCGCGCTGGCCTTTTTTTACATATGCAGTCGTCTCCTGAGCTCGCGCTTTAAGCTGCGGTCCATGAAGAGCAAGATGGCGGCGAGGGCGACAACGGCGGCGGCGACACAGATGATGCTGGGCCAGCGGACGCGCAGGACGCCGAGCGCAAGGGGGATGATGGGCAAAAAGCTCAGGAGGATATTGATGCAGAGATAGACGAGCTGTTCGGAGAGTGCGCCGCGCAGGAGGACTTTGGTCAGGATGATCATAGCGGTCAGGGAGACGAAGAATAGGATGGGCACGGCGAAGTCCAGCGACCAGCCGCGCCAGCCGGTGATGGTGTCCCACAGCAGGAGTATCCCTGCCCAGAGCACGTCTGGTAGAGCAT
>CABVBB010000163.1 GCA_902496505.1 uncultured Peptococcaceae bacterium | reverse complement strand
GGCCGGACTGTACGGCGCGATCTGCGGCAAATCACTATACAAAGGCACCCTGGATCTGGCGCAGGCCATCCAGGCGGCGCGCTAGGGAGGGGATAGTATGTTAGCCAAACGCATCATTCCCTGCCTGGACGTCCGCGACGGCAAGGTCGTCAAGGGCGTCAATTTCGTGGGCATCAAAGAAGTGGGCGATCCAGTCGATTATGCGGTGATGTACAATGAACAGGGCGCGGACGAGATCGTCTTTTTGGACATCACCGCCAGCCATGAGGGCCGCGGCACCATGGTCGATGTGGTGCGCCGCACGGCTTCGCAGGTCTTCGTGCCGCTCACCGTGGGCGGCGGCATCCGCAGCATCGAAGATTTCCGCGAGATCCTTCGGGCAGGCGCGGACAAAGTAGCCGTCAATTCTGCGGCGGTCAAAGATCCTCAGCTGATCCACGAGGCGGCGGAGATCTTCGGCAACCAATGTGTGGTGCTGGCATCGACGGTCGGCGCATGGAGGATGGCAGCTATCACGTTTATATCAACGGCGGCCGCATCGATACCGGCAAAGACGTCATCGCTTGGGCCAAGGAGGGCGAAGCCCTGGGCGCGGGCGAGATCCTCTTGACCTCCATGAACACTGACGGCACCAAAAACGGCTACGATCTGGCGATGACGCAGGCGGTGGCCGAAGCAGTGGGTATTCCAGTTATTTCCAGCGGCGGCTGCGGCAGTTTGGCGCATTTTGCAGAAGTGTTTGCCGAAACGGGCGCAGATGCGGCGCTGGCGGCCTCACTTTTTCATTTCGGCGAGCTGACCATTCCGCAGGTCAAGGACTATCTGCGGGAGCAAGGCATTCCCGTAAGGAGGGATCATTGATGGAGCTGGATAAATATTTTCAAAAAAGCGAGCTCATTCCGGCCATCGTGCAGGAGGCCTCCACAGGCGAGGTGCTGATGCTGGCCTATATGAACAAAGAAAGTCTGCAAAAGACGCTGGAGACCGGCCAGACCTGGTTTTACAGCCGCTCCCGGCAGGAACTGTGGCACAAAGGCGCCACCAGCGGCCACACGCAGACCATTACCGCCATTTACGGCGACTGTGACGACGATACGCTGCTCATCCAAGTAGAGCAGATCGGCCCCGCCTGCCATACCGGCGCCAAGAGCTGCTTTTTTAACGCCATCGAGTTTACGCGGGCAGAGAAATAAAATGTTTCACGTGAAACACCAAAAATATGTTTGTTTCACGTGAAACACTTTTGTCTAAGAAGGAGGAGAAACGCATGCAGGGCATGGATCATTTATACGAGGTCGTCCGCGCACGGCAGACGCAGAAGGAGGAAGGCTCCTACACCTGTTATTTGTTCGAGCAGGGATTGGATAAGATCCTCAAAAAATGCGGCGAAGAGGCTTCGGAAGTCATCATTGCCGCCAAAAACGGTGTGAAAAGCGACACCATCGGCGAGATCAGCGATCTCTTGTACCATTTGACGGTGCTCATGGTGGAGCAAGGCATCACCCAGGACGATGTCAACGACGAGCTCGAACGGCGCAGCCAAAAGATCGGCAATTTGAAAACGTTTCATCAGGTGGATAAAGACAGCTGATAGGATTAGCATGATCATGACATAGGCCGATAGCTGGCCGCGTTTTGTACCAAAAGGGGAGTTATTTATGGATTTGCAGAAAGGGCAGAAAATCAAACTTAGCCAATTAAGCGCAGAGCATCGCTTTACCCTCACCCTATCCGCTGCTTTAGCCGGCAGCGCCATTGATGTCAGCTGTTTTGGCGTCGACCATCAGGACAAGCTTTCCGATGATCGGTACTTTATTTTTTACAATCAATTAACATCACCAGAAGGCGCCATCACCATGAGCACAGATGCCAAAAGCACCGCCCTCACTTTTGAGCTGGACCGCCTGCCAGCCTCTATTCATAAGCTGGTCATAACGCTGGCCGCAGACGGTTCCGCCACCATGAAGGCGCTGACGGAGGGGCTGCTGGTTATTTCTGATTCCCAAAAGCCTCTGGCGAAATTTGCCTTTGACGGCAGCCAATTTTCTCGGGAGAAGGCGCTCATTGTAGGGGAACTGTATCTAAAAGACGGCGATTGGCGCTTATCAGTGGTTGCCAGCGGCTTTAACGGCGGCCTGAGCGCACTGCTGGCCCATTTCGGCGGTGAGGAAATGACTCCGCAGTCTCCGCCTGTTCAGGAAGCGCCCGCCCCTGCCCCATCCAGCCCAGTCAATCTGAAAAAGCAGGGCGACAGCCATAAAATCAATTTGAGCAAAAACAGCAGTACCCTTCATGTCAATCTCAACTGGCAGTCGGGCCTAGGCGGCATCAAGGGTATCTTAGGCGGCGGCAGCGCCATCGATCTTGATTTGGCCTGCATGTATCGGCTCAAAGACGGTCGATCCAGCGTCATTCAAGCCCTGGGCAATTCTTTTGGTTCAGCCAATCAGCCGCCCTATATCCTGCTTGACCAGGACGATCGTACCGGCGCAGCCAGCGGCGGTGAAAATATGTGGTTTTACAAACCAGAGCTTCTTGATTTCGCCGTGGTGTTCGCCTATATTTACGAAGGGACGCCCAACTGGAAAAATACCGGTGCAACCGTAACGCTTAAGCAGCAAGGCTCGCCGGATATTGTCATTAAAATTGACAATCGCAATGACCGCGACCGATTCTGCGTCATCGCCAGCCTCACCGGCACAAGCGGCGAGTTGGAAGTCCGCCGGGAGGAAAAATTCTTCAGGGGCCACCGCGAAGTGGATCAGGCCTATGGTTTTGGTTTCATCTGGCGGGAGGGCCGCAAGTAAAAAGACCTGTCAGAAGGAGGCACAGCGTTTCGGCTGCTATGTGGATTGGAGCGGACTTCGCCGACAGCGGTTCGCTTTTCCTTTGTCAACAGCCTGGCCTGCGGAAAATCCGCAGGTTTTTTTGTGTCTGCAGAAAAAATACCAAAGTACCACTTGACAAAATAAGTTAGCAACAGTAAACTATGAACATGAGTTAGAAGTGGCTAACTATTAAACGGGAGGAGGTCAGTGCGATGCCATTGTCAGCAGCTGACAAAGGGGGAACCTTTTACATCCACAAGATCACAGGCAAGGATGAGACGCAGCGGTTTTTAGCCAGTCTCGGTTTTGTCATCGGCGAAACGGTGACGGTGATCTCGGAGATGGGCGGCAATATGATCCTGGGGGTCAAGCAAAGCCGCATTGCCCTGGACAAAAAAATGGCAGGCCGCATCTTGGTCCAGCCGTAAAAAGAGAGGAGCAGTCAAATGGAAGGTAGGACGTTAAAAGACATCAAATGCGGTGAGACAGCCATCGTAGCGAAATTAAACGGCGATGGCGCGCACAAGCGCCGCATCATGGATATGGGCATCACCAAGGGCGTGGAGATCTTTGTGCGCAAGGTGGCGCCGTTAGGCGATCCCATCGAGGTGCGGGTGAGAGGGTATGAACTGTCTCTGCGCAAGAGCGATGCCGCCAATATCCTCGTGCAGTGACCAAAAAGAGAGATCCGGCAAAGCTGGGCATGAGTTAGTTTTTGCTAATGTGAGGAGGAAAATATGAGTACGACGATTGCTTTGGCTGGCAATCCCAACTGCGGGAAGACCAGCATCTTCAACCATCTAACTGGCAGCAGCCAATATGTGGGCAACTGGCCTGGCGTAACGGTGGAGAAAAAAGCGGGCAGACTCAAGCAGCACGGCGACTGTCTGCTGATGGACTTGCCCGGCATTTATTCGCTCTCGCCCTACACCCTGGAAGAAGTGGTGACGCGGGAATATCTGATCAACGAGCGGCCCGACGCTATCATCAATATCATCGACGGCTCCAATCTGGAGCGCAATCTGTATCTGACCACGCAGCTTTTGGAAGTGGGCATACCCGTGGTGGTGGCGCTCAATATGATGGATAACGTAGCCAAAAACGGCGATCAGATCGATACCCGCAGACTCTCGGCGGAATTGGGCTGTCCGGTGATCGAGACGTCCGCGCTTAAAGGCAGCGGCTTGCAGAGGTTGGCGCAGGAGGCCATTGAGTTAGCTAAAACTAACGCAAAACCCGCCGCGCCCAAGACATTTTCGCCTGAGGTGGAAAAGACGCTCAGCGCTATCGCTGAGGTGATAGCCAATCAGGTAGAGCCCCGGCATCTGCGCTGGTATGCGGTCAAATTGTTCGAGCGGGACGAAAAAGTGCAGGCCGCCATAGCCCTCAGCGAAGCAGACCGCAGCCGCATCGCCGAACTCACCCAAGCTTTGGAGAGCGCGCTGGACGACGATGCTGAGAGCATCATGACCAACGAGCGCTATCAATACATCACCGGCATGATCAGCCAGTGCCTGACCAAAAAGCACCAGGGCCAGGTCATGACCGTATCGGATAAGATCGACCGCGTCGTGACTGATCGTATCCTGGCGCTGCCGATTTTCGCCGCCGTCATGTGGCTCGTCTACTATGTCTCTATCCAGACGGTCGGCACTTTTTTGACCGACTTCACCAATGATACTTTAGTGAGCGGTTTCCAGGGCTGGGTCAATGATTGGCTCGTGGGCCTGGGCACAGCGGATTGGCTCGTGGGGCTCATCTGTGACGGCATTATCGCCGGGGTGGGCGCCGTCTTGGGCTTCGTACCGCAGATGATGGTGCTCTTCTTTTTCCTCTCCATCCTGGAGGACTGCGGCTACATGGCCCGCGTCGCCTTCATCATGGATCGGATCTTCCGCCGCTTCGGCCTGTCCGGCAAATCCTTCATCCCCATGCTCATCGGTTCTGGCTGCGGCGTACCGGCCATCATGGCGACTCGCACCATTGAGAATGAACGGGATCGGCGCATGACCATCATGACCACCACCTTCATCCCCTGCGGCGCCAAGCTGCCCATCATTGCACTCTTCGCGGGAGCGCTCTTTCCCGGCGCGACTTGGGTGGCGCCCTCGGCGTACTTCATCGGCGTTGCGGCGATCATCCTCTCCTGCCTTTTCCTCAAACACACCCGGCCTTTTGCCGGCGAACCGGCGCCCTTTGTCATGGAGCTGCCGCAGTACCATCTGCCCACCGCCAAGACTGTGCTCCTGCACGTGTGGGAGCGGGCCAAGGCCTTCATCGTCAAAGCAGGCACCATCATTTTCGTTTCCTGCGCGGTGATCTGGTTCTTGCAGAGTTTCAGCTGGTCTCTGCAAATGGTCGATGCTGAAGAGAGCATCCTGGCTTCCCTCGGCCGCGTCATCGCGCCGCTCTTTGCGCCGCTGGGTTTTGGCAGCTGGCAGGCGGCCGTGGGTGCAGTCACCGGCCTGGTGGCCAAGGAAAACGTCGTCGCGACGCTGGCCGTGCTTTACGGCATCGGGGAAGCAGCAGAGGACGATCCCGCGCTTTTGCAGCAGATCGCGCTCTCCTTCACCCAGCTCAGCGCCTTTGCCTACATGGTCTTCAATCTGCTCTGCGCCCCGTGCTTCGCCGCTATCGGCGCGATCCGCCGGGAGATGATGTCCGCCAAATGGACGTGGGCAGCTATTCTCTACCAGACGATCTTTGCCTACATCGTGGCGCTCTTGATCTATCAGATCGGCAGTTTGTTCCTCTAATACGATTCACCTGCATAAAGGAGTGATTTTTATGGTCAATTGGCTCATCGGCGGCCTGCTTGTGCTTGCACTGATCCTCGCCAGCCGGCATATGATCTATAGTAACAAAGCAGGCGGCTGTCCCGGCGGCTGCTCAGGCTGTCCCGGCGCTAAGGGGCATTGCTCCTGCACCAGAGCCCCAGCAGACGGCCGACCGTCCTGAGGCCCGTAGCTTACGCAGCCGATCACGGCACCTCCGCAAA
>CABVBB010000162.1 GCA_902496505.1 uncultured Peptococcaceae bacterium | reverse complement strand
GAAGATCGAAGAAGCCATTGCGCATAACGCTTACCAGGGCTTAGCAAAAGCTCTTACCGAAATGACCCCAAAAGATGTCATCCAAGTGATGCTCGATAGCGGTCTGCGCGGCCGCGGCGGCGCTGGTTTCCCCACCGGCAAAAAATGGCTGTTCGCAGCTGGCTATGATTCCGATGAAAAATACGTCGTCTGCAACGCCGACGAAGGCGACCCGGGCGCATTCATGGACCGTTCCGTATTAGAGGGCGATCCTCACAGCGTTATCGAAGCTATGACCATCGGCGGTTATGCTATCGGCGCACATCAGGGCTATGTCTATATCCGTGCTGAGTATCCGATCGCTGTCCATCGTTTACAGGTCGCTATCGACCAAGCAAGAGCAGCAGGTCTTTTGGGCGACAATATCTTAGGCACAGGCTTTGCCTTTGATATCGACATCCGTTTAGGCGCAGGCGCATTCGTCTGCGGTGAAGAGACCGCGCTCCTCACCTCCGTTGAAGGCCGCCGCGGCGAGCCAAGACCTCGTCCGCCGTTCCCAGCAGAAAAAGGTCTGTGGAACAAACCGACCTTCGTCAACAACGTTGAGACCTTAGCCAACATCCCGGCTATCATGGTTAATGGTCCAGAATGGTTCTCTGCAACTGGTACAGAAGATTCCAGAGGTACCAAAGTATTCGCAATGGCTGGTAAAGTCAACAACATCGGTCTGGTCGAAGTCCCCATGGGCACCACGCTTCGCGAGCTCATCTATGAGATCGGCGGCGGCATCCCGGGCGGCAAAGCCTTCAAAGCTGTACAGACCGGCGGTCCTTCCGGCGGCTGTCTGCCAGCCAGCATGTTAGACACCAAGATCGACTTTGGTTCCCTGATCAAAGCGGGCTCCATGATGGGTTCCGGCGGTTTGATCGTTATGGACGAAAGCACCTGCATGGTCAACATCGCGAAATTCTTCTTAGAGTTTACTCAGGATGAATCCTGCGGTAAGTGCCCACCATGCCGTATCGGTACCAAGAGAATGCTCGAGATCCTGACCCGGATCACCGAAGGCGAAGGCACCATGGAGGATATCGACAATCTGGAAACTTTGGCCAAGACCATCAGCTCCTCTGCACTGTGTGCATTGGGACAGACTGCGCCAAACCCAGTCCTGGCGACCCTCAAATTCTTCCGTGACGAGTATGAAGCTCACATCTTAGAGAAGAGATGTCCTGCAGGCGAATGCAAATCCCTGCTGCAATACAAGATCGACCCGACCAAGTGCAAAGGCTGCACGCTCTGCGCTAAGAACTGCCCAGTCGGCGCGATCACCGGTACGGTCAAAGAACCACATTCCATCGACACCGCTAAGTGCATCAAGTGCGGTACCTGTATGGATAAATGTAAATTTGGTGCAATCTCCAGAGGCTAATAAGAAGATTAAGGGGTGATATTTGTGGAAATGGTAAACGTTATTATAGATGGCGTGTCTGTTCAAGTTGAAAAAGGCACAACAGTTCTTGAAGCCGCTCGTAAAGCCGGCATCAATATTCCTACCTTATGTTATTTGAAAGACGTCAATGCGATCGGCGCCTGCCGTGTATGCTTAGTTGAAGTCAAAGGCGCCAAAGCCTTACAGCCTTCCTGCGTCTATCCTGTCAGCGAAGGACTGGAAGTTCTCACAAATACAGCGAAAGTCCGCGAAGCCAGAAAAGCCGTTGTTGAACTGCTTCTGTCCAACCATCCGGCTGACTGCCTGACCTGCGTACGCAGCGGCAAATGTGAGCTGCAGACCCTCGCTCAGCAGATGGGCATCAGAGAAGTCCGCTTCACTGGTGAACAAAGTGTATTCCCCATCGATGACAGAAGCGTGGCGATCGTCAGAGATCCCAACAAATGCGTACTCTGCCACCGCTGCGAAGCAGTCTGCAAAAAAGTCCAGGGCGTCAACATCCTGGGCACCATCAACCGTGGTTTCAACTCCACCGTTGGACCTGCTTTTGGTCACAATCTCGACGACATCAACTGCGCACTCTGCGGTCAATGCGTCAACGTCTGCCCTACCGGCGCGCTCTCCGAAAAAGACGACACCGCCAAAGTTTGGGCAGCACTGGCTGACGAGAACAAACACACCGTTGTACAGTTCTCCCCAGCTGTTCGTATCGCGATCAGTGAAGAATTCGGCCTGCCTATGGGCACCATCAGCACCGGCAAAATGGTCGCTGCTCTGCGCCGCTTAGGCTTCAATAAAGTATTCGATACCAACTGGTCTGCCGACCTCACCATCATGGAAGAAGGCAACGAATTATTAGACCGTCTGCAAAACGGCGGCGTACTGCCGATGATCACCTCCTGCTCCCCAGGCTGGATCAAATTCTGTGAGCATCACTTCCCAGATCAATTAGACCATCTCTCCAGCGCTAAGAGCCCGCAGGCGATGTTCGGCGCTATGGTCAAGACCTACTATCCACAGACCGAAGGCATCGACCCCGCTTCCATCTACAGCGTTTCCGTCATGCCCTGCACAGCTAAGAAATTCGAAGCAGCTCGTCCAGAACTCTGCGACAGCGGCTACAGAGATGTTGACGCCGTCATCACCGTTCGCGAAGTGGCCCGCATGATCAAACAAGCCGGCATCAACTTTGCTGACCTGCCAGACGAAGAATGCGATGCACCAATGGGCGTTGGTACCGGTGCAGCCACCATCTTCGGCGCAACAGGCGGTGTTATGGAAGCAGCATTACGTACCGTTTACGAAGTCGTGACCGGTCAGACCTTAGAAAAAGTTGATTTTGAAGCAGTCCGCGGTATGGACGGCGTCAAAGAAGCAACTGTTGACTTGAACGGCACAGTCGTCAAAGTCGCTGTTGTGCACACTCTCGCTCGCGCTAGAGAGATCATGGAAAAAGTCAAAGCTGGTACAGCTGACTACACCTTCATCGAAGTCATGGCCTGCCCTGGCGGCTGCGTCGGCGGCGGTGGTACACCGATCGTCAACTCCCTCACCAGAAGCATGCTCCCAGACGACTATCGCGCTATCCGCGGTATGGGTCTCTACAACGATGATAAGAACCTCCCGCTGCGTAAATCCCACGAGAATCCGTTCATCATCAACGCTTATGCAAACTTCCTGGAAAAACCGCTCAGCCACAAAGCGCATGAGCTGCTCCACACCCACTACACTCCACGCAAACTCTACAATTTGGAACTCAACGACTAATTTCAGTTCAGCAAAACCAACGCTGAGTTGACGAAGACTCAAGCGTCCCCTCAAGCTTCAACACAGTGGCTCCGATCAAGCCAATGTGACATAAAATGACATCATAGGGAATTTCCCGAGCAATAATACCGTATTTCCCGGGAAATGGACAGACAAAAACAAGGGCGTGAAGCAGCGGAGCTTCACGCCCTTTGTACATAGTAGGATAAAAAAGCCCCCAGCCGATCCGGCTGAGGGCTTTTTGGCGTAGAGAGAAATGGCGGCTCACATACGCAGCAAAGCATTGTGGAAGAGCTGCACGAGCAGTGTGACCAGTTCTGGAGGGATCTGACCCATATGGACCAAAGAAAGAGCAAAGGTTTGCGGATTAGTGTGACGCAAAGGCAAAGTAATGATATTTTCTGACGTTATGTGCATGGGTGTAAAGTCAAACTGCAAGCTGAAACCGACCCCCAGCTGCTTTTGCAGGAAAGAGACCAATATGGTGCTGCTGGGCACATCCGTGACCAGCAGATCACTTTTTAAGGAATAGAGATGATTCAAGATCGAGGTGGTAACAACTGAAGAAAGGGTATTGTTTTTTAAGATCGTGATGATCGGCAGTTCGATCAGTTCCTGTTCATCTAAGAATGCGGGCAGCGGCTTGAGATAATCTTTGTGCAGGCAGACTCTAGGCTCCAGAGTACAGAGCGTCTCCCGGCACAGCCCAGGCCTAAGCGGGGCAGGTTCATCGGTGCGCTCGATGCAGAGGATCAGTTCATGAGCTTCTGGCGCAGGCAATGTACCATTCATGGGAATTTGGCGAATGGCAATATCCAATTCAGGCACATGTGCTTTGAGAGAAGAGAGTACTTCTGGCAGAAGGGCGGCAGCGAGCAGCGGATAGGCGCTAATGATGAGGGGATAGTGATGATGAGCTAATTTAGTCAGGACGTTATACGCTGAGCAAAGTATAGTGAATTGATTCAACTCTTCCATGATACTTTTCGCCAAGGGCAGCAGGGACTGACAAAGCGGCGTGGGACTTACCCCAGCGCTGCTTCGCTCAAAGAGCGTTACACCAAGCTGCTCCTCCAATTTTTTGAGCGCTGTGCTTAAGGCAGGCTGAGAGATATAAAGCGCATCAGCTGCTTTATGAAATGAACCTGTCTGCGATAGAGCCAGGATAGCTTCTAAATGTTTGGTCTCCAGCATAATGATCCCCTTTCTATGATTATTGCTGATAAAGGAAATATAATTCCATTTTATCATTTAAAAGCTGATATAGAAACATTAAGATGCGAAAATTGTCTGTTTCTGCCGATTGAAATTGGTTATCAGCAGCAGCCTTTTTGATAAAATATCGATATTTTTTATATAAACAATTATATGCTATGCTTGGTTTAAGAAAGTTAGCTGAATTTATCAAGAAAGAGGCGATCGATATGATCAAAGAAGCTTTAGCACAAAAGGTGCTCATTCTTGGCGTAGATGGTATGGATCCTAAGCTGACCCGCAAATTTGTGGATGAAGGCAAAATGCCAAACGTGCAGGAGTACATCAAGCGAGGCGCTTGCCGGCATGATCTGCGTATGCTGGGAGCTGTGCCTACTATCACGCCGCCGATGTGGACCACCATGGCGACAGGAGCGTATCCTATGACGCATGGCATCACTTGCTTTTATCGGCAGTCCCCCCAATCGCTGGATACCAAAGAATACAATCTGACTTCTCGTAATTGCCGTGCAGAGCAGCTGTGGAACGTCTTTGCTGAAGCAGGCAAAAAGACTCTAGTGTGGCATTGGCCTGGTTCCTCCTGGCCGCCCTCTAGCGACAGCCCCGATCTGCATGTGGTCGACGGAACGACTCCTGGTGCAGTCAATATGGGTAGTGGACAGGTGGAAGGGGAATTGGTATTGGTGGCCTCGCCTCAGGTAGAAGGTGCTCACTTCCGGCCAAAAGCTGCTTCCGACGCCAATGTGCCTTGTGTTTTGACCGATCTTAAGACAGAAGACCCTCTTTTAGGCGGCAAAGATCTGGCAGATGCGCTCAATAATCCCTTTGGCCCTAAATTGATCTTGAAACCAGAGGATGGCGAAAATGCCATCTCTGATAAGCCCTTTGATGTGGTTCTTTCTGAGATCAAGCTGCCTAAAGGCTGGGGCTTTGAATTACCTGACGGCGCCAAGGAATTCACGATCTTGTTATCCGGCGGTTTTATCAGTCGGCCAGCGCTTATTGTAAAAAATGAGGAAGGCGTTTACGATCGGATCAAGCTCTACAAAAATAAAAAAATCGATCAGCCGCTGGCGATCCTGCCTAATGATGTTTTTGTCCGCGATATCATCGATGAAGGCTTCAAAAACGAGCAAAAATACCGCTGCAACCGCAATATGCGCGTTATCGAGCTGCATGAAGACGGTGATTATGTCAAGATGTGGATCTCAGCAGCTATGGATATGGACGATGATAAAGTCTTCTGGCCCAAAGCACTTTACCGCGAAGTGACTGAGCACTGCGGCTACCCACAGCCAACCTCGATGCTGGGCGGAGCAGATTATACCTTGATCAGCAAATGCATGGGCGCCAACTGGGAGGCCTCCTGCGACTGGCAGGCTCGTTCACTCAATTATCTATTGGCTGACGGCGGCTATGATGTG
>CABVBB010000161.1 GCA_902496505.1 uncultured Peptococcaceae bacterium | reverse complement strand
GTGTCTTTCCGGCAGACATCAGGACATCGTCATCAATGTGGATGTCTCTACTGGTCAGCTCAACTGGATACTTGGCGATCCAGAAGGCTGGCCGCAGGAATTGGTAGAGCAGTACTTTTTCACGCCCATCGGCGAGGATTTTGAATGGGCCTACGAGCAGCATGGCTGCGTGGTGCTGCCCGACGGCGACATCATGCTCTTTGACAACGGTCACTACCGTTCCAAAGATCCTGCCCGCTACCGGCTGAACAAGGACAATTATTCCCGCGGCGTCCGCTACCGGCTGGATCTGGAGAAGCGCACCGTCCGCCAGATCTGGCAGTACGGCAAAGAACGGGGCGCAGACTTCTTTTCACCCTATATTTCCAATGTGGAATATTACGGCGAAGGTCACTACATGGTCCATTCCGGCGGCGTCGGCTACTTTGACGGTCAACCCTTGGAAGGTCTGCCCGCCCAAAAAGCCCTGGGGCCTGACAAAGACCGCGTCACCATGCGCTCCATCACCGTCGAATTGTTGGACGATCAAGTGGTCTACGAATTAGTAGTGGCGGCCAACTGCTACCGTGCAGAAAAACTGCCGCTCTACTATGCCCACGAAACGGCCATTTTGGGCGAAGCCACAGTCGTAGGCAGCCTCTGCGTCACACCGGAAACGCGGGTGAAACTGCCTAAGCGGGACGACGGTCCTATCCCTGAGCATTACTGCGCGAATGTCACGGAGGAAGACGACCGGCTCAAGTTCAACGCCATTTTTGAAGAGGGCGAATACGCGATGCTGGTCCTGGAAGCAACAGACGGCCAGACCCATGCTTACCATATCCCCACCATTCCCCAGGCCTTCCGCGCTATGTGTGTCGGCACCTTCCAAAAAGAAAATCCGCAGAATATCGATACCTTCATCAACAAAGACGGCTTAAACGGCACCTTTACCCTCAAGCTGCTTTGCGAAGATAAGCTTTATAACAGCCAGATCACCCTCACATTCTAAAAATCAACAAAAAAGGCGCGGGAAGAAAATTTCTTCTCACGCCTTATTTTTATGCCGCTAAATACTTTGACGGCTCTCTCGGCGCACGACCAAGAGGAAGACAGCGCTCATCACCACCATGACCACCGCGTACAGGCCAAAGACTGCCCGCATAGTGCCCAGCCCCGGCAGCGTCTGCAGCCCGAGCATCAGATAGGGCGCCAAAAACTGACTGCCATAGACCGTTCCCATGTAGCAGGAGGTCGCGGCGGAGACTTTTTCCAGCGCCACCATCTGGGTGAATTTGAAGGTGATCAGGCAGCCGAACACGCCTTGGCAAAAAGATTGCAGCACATAGCCTGCACCCACCGTGACCACCGTCTGGGTCTGGATCAGGAGCACAAAGCCCACAGCCATGAATGCCATGGTGATGGGCGCAGCGTACTGCTTGAGCAGCCGCTCCAGCCACGGCATCAAAAAAGCGCCCGCTGCACTGCCGGCCGTGCCTGCCGCCGTCAGCATGCCCACCACAGCCGCATTGCCCAGCTGATGATCGTTGAGGTAGAAGGCCATATTGGTCAAAATGACATAAAACGTCACCATTCCCACCGCCACAAAACCGCAGTAGACAAAGATCTCTTTCGGGAGCTTAACACCCTGGCCGGAGGCGGCTGCCGTCTCCGAAGCGCTCGGCCGTTCATAGGGGATGAAGAGGATCGCCGCCAAGAGGATGGGCAGAAAAATGGCATACAAATAAAAGATCAGGTGCCAGTCCTTGAGCGCCAATCTGCCCGCCAGCGCGATCAAGAAGACGCCGATGACGCAGTTGACCGCGGAATTGCAGCCGATGAGCACAGAGCGTTCCTTTTCGGGATACTTGGCGAACAGCGTCATCTGTAGCGGTATGATCATCCCCAGCCCCACGCCCAAGATGCCGCGCAGGAAGATGATAAGCGTCAGATCATGCAAAAACGCCGGCAATACCCCGCTCACCAGGATAAGCAGCAGTCCCAGCAGGATCAGCGGCTTGGCCGCCACTTTGTTGGATAAAACAGCGCTTATGACCAGCCCCAAAAGCAGCGTCAGCGACGGCAGAGTGACCAAAAGCGCTAGTAAAGCTGGATCGGCGTCGGGATAAGACAAGCCGATCTCATGCAGAGCTGGACTCACCAAGGTCGCGCCGATGATCATCGCCAGCCCGATCAAGATCAATGTTATTTTTTTCAGCAAGGCCTGCATCAAAACATCCCTCATTCCTCGATCAATTTTTTCGAAAAGTTATTTTTATTATAGCATTATTTGGCTGTTTGAATAGCAAAACTTTAAAGTTTTGGAACTGAACCTGCCAATGCTTCTGGATAATCTATCGTCCGTCTAAATTCGGTTTAGGCGGACTTTTTATGTTTTTTAATCAAATATGTATGGTTGTGTCAAAACTTTAAAGTTATGACGCTCTTGGATCAATAAAGGCCTTTACATGATCCCAACTAAGCGCCACAATGGCATCATGACCACGATGAAGAAGAGGATGAAGGCCAGCGATTTGATGGTGCACAGCTTGATCATGCTGCCCATCTTGACCATGCCGAAGGAGAACAAGATCAAATACTGCGGATATTCATACGGGAAGAAGAGGATATCCTTAGCCTGATACATCGCGTAGATATGCGGCATAGGGTCAAAGCCTGCCTGTAAGCAGTAGGAAATGATTGGCCCTGGCAGCATAGCCAGCATAGCGAAAGGCGAGATGACGAAGTTGACAAGTGTACCAAAGATCAAGGAACCTAAGACGCTCCAATATTCACCCATAGAGGAGACTAGAGGAACCATCGCGTTGGCCAAGATGGTATTGATGCCTGTAGAAGCAGCTACTGTGCCGACACCTAAGAAGCAGCCGATGGTGAACCAGCTTTCCCAGTTGATGGCTTTGACCGTTTCTGAATTGGCCAAAGAAACGCCTGGAATAAAGTAAACAAAGGTGGCGATCAGGAACGCATAGGTAGAGTCCATGCCATGCAGGGGCTGAGTCGTCAGATAGAGCATCAGTCCTAACAATACGGCAATGCCTTTTTTCTCTTGTTTGCCCATCTTGCCCAGATCAGCATAAGCTTTCTTGAAATAATCCAACCCTTTATCCGTAGAGATCGCTTGTCCTTTGGTGCTGCGTTTGTACCAAAACAGCATGATCGCCATCATGATGACGCAGAACAGCAAAGTCGGTACGTTGTCGCGGATCAACTGATACCAATAGATCGTGTGCCCTTCCCAAGCAGCAGCGATAGCGCCGTTCATGATCGTTACGGTAATTGGGCAATACAGAAAAGTCGCACTTTGGATACCCGCCAGCATGGTGGTCATGACCAGTACCTGGGATTCTTTGTCCGACGGCTTGAGCTCCAATACTTTATAGAGCGCATAAGCGAAGGTAAAGCCCAGTACAGCCGTCATCACGAAGCCCACGGCGTTGATCAGAAGGATTGAAATGAATAAAGCCCACATGGTGCTCACGAAGCTGCCTTTGGCCTTGATCAGGCACCAGTAGCCTAAACGCTTGAGCAGTCCTGTTTGGTCTAAAACAACAGATAAAAACAATGCGCCTAAAACCGTCAGTGAATTGCCGGAGGACCAGGCCGAAAAGGCAGTGGTCAAATTGGTCACGCCAGTGATGACCCAGAGACTGGGCAGCATGATAGCGACGCCAAAGCTGCTCATCAGTTCAAAAGCCAAAATAGCAATGCCTAAAATGGTGATGGCTAAAAATCGCTGTGCCTGCACCGTATACATTTCACCGGTCGAGATCAGGAGGGGTGTTACAGCTAAACCAATACTGATGATCCATTTGATAATAACGGATTTATTTTGTGCTGGTGAAGTTGAAATAGCCATTTGATCATCTCCTATAGATAAGACCTCTTGCTGTAAGGAATTGGCCTGCTTTCAAGACAGCACGTCTTGAAAGCAGACACTTTTGCTGTAAGTTATTCCAAAATCTGATAGATCACTGCGCCTTCGCACTGTTCAGGCATTCTGACGTCTAAAAGCTGAGCCATCGTCGGGGTGACGTCAGCTTCACGGATATAGCGGGTGGTGGTGAAGCCTTTCTTGATGCCAGGGCCAGCGGCGATGAAGATCGGACCTTCTGACGTATTGGCATAGCCTTCGGTGGTGGAGATGGCGTCGGCGTGGTCAAAGGTGTAGCCTTCGGCCAAGAAGAAGACGATATCGCCGCAGGTGGGGCCGCCCATGCCTAAGATCAGAGCATCCTTATTGCGCAGAGCCAAGGAGACGACGCGTTTGCCGGTCTTTTTATCTTTATAGCCGTACAGTCTGGTCATGATCTCTTCTTCAACTTCGTATTTGTCTTCAGGCTCAACGATACCATGCTCATAGCGGCCTTTGAGGTTGATCAGGATGTGGTTGCCGCTGTCGATAGCCAAGGTGTGTTCCCAATCGATCTCATGCAGATCGTTGCCGTTTTCGTCTTTTTTGAGCGCGGTCAGGCCCAATTCCTCCATGACACGGACGGAAACACCAGAATCGGCCAGCATTGGCGGTTCGTGCTCCGGCGAAACTTGCGCATGGTCGCTGACCAGTATGATGGTCCAGCCTTCGTCCAGCATGTGCATAAAGGTACCGATATAACGGTCGGTCTCTTCGTAGACCATCCGCCAAGCGTGCATATACTGTTCCTCGGACAGCTTGGAATTTTCCCGTTCCTTGAGGAATTTGACGATCATATGACCGCAGCCGTCGACGATATGGAAATGGGAGAAGATCGCACCATAATCTTCTGTCTCTAAGAGGTGATGGATGGCTTTAGACTGCCACTCGCCCATGACCTTCCAGTTTTCGATCATGCATTCTTCGATCAAGCGGATATCCGCAGCGCCCAGCATAGCTTCTGGGGAAGGATAGCCGCAGGCATCAACGACAGACTGGTACAGGCGTTTGGGATGCCAAACATCGTCGTTCCCCGTCATCATAGCCGCAGAGACCCACAGTTTAACGTAGCTGCCGTCTTCTCTGATCTCCAACACTTTGATATTGCGGTTGACTTCTTTGTATTCTTCGTCTTTTAAAGCCACATCGATGATGCCGCTGCAGAATTCATTGTTGTACAAGGTCGCAAATGGTTCTTCGTCTTTTTTGGATCTATAGAGCGCAATGTGATCGTAAACGCCCTGCTCATTTTTGAGGATCTGCGCTGGACGGCGGATAAAGCCTTTGGAGAAGAGCGCGGTGAATTCTTTGGCGTCTTCATGCATATCGACCCAGCCGTGAGCCGGTTTAACAGTGGACAGCACCACGTCGAAGGGGGCGTCGGTCATGGAGCCTTGGCCTTCATCCGGGCTTAAGACGATCAGCTCGAAGCCATCTTCGCCGCCGGCGACATCAGCCAGGTTGAAGTAGTCTTCAGCGACTTTGAGGTCGTTGATCACACAGGGAACGTTGGCGTCAGATGCGCATTTTTCACGGAAGATCGTGTCTTCTGTCTGCTCGCTGGCTACCAAGACCAACTCGGATTCGATCTGAGCAACACCCATATTGACCGCTGCCGGCTGAGTACCATCGACGACGTGCAGCAATTCGGATTTGCTGGTTGGAGGCCAGCTGGAACCAGGCCAATGGAAGACCAGTGTCTTGATGCCGGCTTCAACGGTGACGTTCCATAAAGGCTCTGCCTCGCAGTTGCGGGAGTCTAAGTTGTAGCCTTGGATGGTCGGCTTGCCGGGGATCAGTCTCTGGAAGCCGCTGATGCCGTGGGTGCAGGGATAAGCGCCAGTCGCCAGAGTGGTCCACATCGGCGGCGTAACGGTGGGATGACCGCCGAGCATGCACAGATCCTGTCTTGCCGCACCTCTTTTGATGAGTTCAGCCGTATTAGGCATGATGCCCTCGTCTAC
>CABVBB010000160.1 GCA_902496505.1 uncultured Peptococcaceae bacterium | reverse complement strand
TCGATGAACATGTTTTACGCCATATGATTACTAAGGCTTGCGAAAAATAATTTCGTTACCTTTGTTTGACCAGAAAGGGTGTAAACAAATGAACAAGATTTTTTTAATAGGACGTCTTACCAAAGATCCTGAGTTGAGATACACCCCCAGCGGTGCGGCAGTTTGCAGCTTTACCTTAGCTGTTGACCGACGTTTCACCAGCCAGAGCGGCGAGAGAGAAGCAGATTTCATCAATATCGTCGTCTGGAACAAAGCAGCGGAGAACTGTGCCAAATATTTGAGCAAGGGCCGTCAGACCGCAGTCGAAGGACGTTTACAGATCCGTTCTTTTGACGGCAACGACGGACAGCGCAGATGGGTCACAGAAGTCATCGCTGACAATGTGGAATTTTTGAGCAACGGTCAGGGACAAGGCGGTGCGCAGCAGCGGCCTCAAGAACGGTCAAACGGTGGTTTTGGCGGTTCTATGGACAGCCTGGGCGAGGAAATTGTGTTTGACGATAACGATGTACCTTTTTGAGGAAGGAGAGATAAACAATGGCTGGCGTTAAAAGAGATCGTGGCGGCAGAAAGCCCAAGAAGAGAGTCTGCGCTTTCTGTGTCGATAAAGTCGAGGAAATCGATTATAAAGACGTAGCAAAATTGAAGAAATACATCACTGAGAGAGGCAAGATCCTCCCCAGACGTATTTCCGGCAACTGCGCAAAGCATCAGAGAGCTTTGACAGTCGCTATCAAAAGAGCCAGAGTCATGGCATTACTGCCATTCACTACTGAGTGAGCATAATTTATGCGATCAAAGCCCCTGCTGGGATGACCAGCAGGGGCTTTTTTGGTGTGCGGTGCAAAAAAAGCGGCAAAGAAAAAAGATTAAATTTTATCCTGACAGCAGGATTTTGCAGTCTGCGGCCTTAACTTAACGGCAGTTGGTCGAAATTGGTCAAAATATAAGAAACAGAGGTGCTGGCTATGCCAAGCGTGATCGTCGATTATTATGCCAAGATCATGGATCATTTTTCCCAAGGGCTGGGTTTTTACAAGCTGTTTTGGATCTTTTTAGTAGGCAGTGTGCTGGGGGTGGTGGTCGAGACACTGTGGTGCCTTTTGAGCAGACACCATTACGAAAATCGCACCGGGCTTTTGTACGGGCCGTTCAGCCCCGTCTACGGCATCGGGGCGGTGGCGCTGGCCGTGGGGCTTTATCCAGTGCGGGGCGCGCGGGATGGAGTGATCCTCATTGCCGGCGCGCTCATCGGCAGTGTGGTGGAATATGTGTGCTCTTGGGTGCAGGAAAAAGGCTTCGGCTCCACTTCGTGGGATTATTCCCGCCTGCCCTTCAATCTGCACGGGCGGATCAATCTGCTCTATGCGCTGTTTTGGGGGATATTGGCCATCATTTGGGTGAAGGAATTTTATCCGCGCTTTGCCGCGGCGCTGCTGTGGCTGCCTAACGATATCGGTATCCCGCTGACGTGGGTGCTTTTGGTGCTCCTTGCCATCGACTGCGTGCTCTCTGCTTTGGCTGTGGCGCGCTGGAAGGGGCGCATCATGGGCCGCGCTGCTGCCAATAGTGTAGAATATTTTCTGGATCAGCATTATTCCGATGCCCGCATGAAAAAAACGTACACCAATATGGTCTTTATCTCTGAAAAATCGTCAGTCCAGGTGCCGGAGCTGCCCGAAGAGGAAGCCCAGGACCTATAAAAGCGTCCATAACGGAAGGTGCTTTTAAAACTTACATTTTTTTATCAATAAATCGTTAGAAAAACGTGCCGCTTTGCGCCGCTATCATGTACAATGTAAGGGACGAATATTATTAGGGAGGTATCCGGCTCGATCTGCGGGTAAAAAAGTGCCGGACGCTTCTATAGGGAGGGACGATCATTTTATGCTAGGCGTCAAAAAGAAAGAGGACATATTTTTTGATCTGTTCATTGAAGCCGTGGAAAACATCAGTCTGGCCGGTGCGGCCTTTGAGGATCTGGTCAAAAACTACACGGACGTAGACGACAAGGTCACCCATTTGAAGGAACTGGAGATCGCTGGAGACAATGTGGCCCACAGGCTGCTCAAAGAACTCAACGAATCCTTCATCACCCCCTTTGATCGGGAGGATATCATCGCCATCACCAAAGGGCTGGACAGTATCGTGGACGTTTTGGAGAAGATCGCCAGCCGTTTTCTGGTATTCAATGTACAAGAGATCCGTTCAGAAGTCGTCATCATGACCAATCTGATCCTGAGCGCTATTACGGAACTGGACAAGCTGGTGCACGGCTTGAAGACGCTCAAGAAAAGTGAAAACACGGTGCGCCGGGCGATCATCGAGATCAATCGCTTGGAAAACGAGGGCGACACCTTTTACCGGGAGATCCTGCAGGAGCTGTTTTTGGTCGAAAAGGATGCCATCACGCTGATCAAGTGGCAGCAGCTGTATGAGCTCTTTGAAGACGGCCTGGATGCCTGCGAGGATGTGGCGAATACCATAGAAGGGGTGGTCATCAAAGATGCTTAGCACGCTTCTGGTCGTGGTCATCGTGGCGGCGCTGCTCTTTGAATTTGTCAACGGTTTCCACGATACGGCCAATGCTATTGCCACGTCTGTTTTTACCAAAGCTCTGACCGCTAAGCAGGCCATCTTGATGGCCGCGGTGATGAATTTCGTCGGCGCCCTGGTCAGCGAAAAGGTCGCCACCACTATTTCCAAAGGCTTGGTCAGCATCCAGCTGGAGGAATACGTTATTTTAGCGGCGCTCTTAGCCGCTATCGCCTGGAACCTCATCACCTGGTATCTGGGGATCCCCAGCAGCTCCTCCCATGCGCTCATCGGCGGGCTTTTGGGCGCGACTATCCTGCACACCATGTCCACCCAAGCGGTCATTTGGGGCGGCGTGCTGCATAAGGTCATCATCCCCATCTTCATGTCGCCGCTTTTGGGCTTTATTGTCGGCTTCGGCGCGATGAAGCTGCTCTATCAGCTCTGCGTCAATTGGTCGCAGCGCAAAGTCAATAAAGTCTTCCTCAAACTGCAGGTTTTTTCCGCAGCGCTGGTCGCTTATTCGCACGGCAACAACGACGCGCAGAAGACCATGGGTATCATCACCCTTTCTCTGGTCAGCAGCGGCCTCTTAGCAGGCGATGCCGGCGTCCCCTTGTGGGTCAAGGTCGCCTGCGCCGTCACCATGGCCACCGGCACGATGATCGGCGGCTGGAAGATCATGCGCACCATGGGCAATGGCGTCACCAAACTCCACCCCATCGGCGGCTTTGCTGCCCAGACTTCCTCTGCGCTGGTCATCGAGCTCATGAGCTTCCTCGGTGCCCCAGTGAGCACCACCCAGGTCATCACCACCTCCATCATGGGCATGGGCAGCGCCAAACGCTTCTCCGCCGTCAAATGGGGCGTCGCGCAAAATATCGTCATCGCCTGGGTCGTCACGCTGCCGATCACTATGTTCCTAGGCGGTCTGGCCGAGGTCGTGCTGGAATGGATATTGTTCTAAAGGAACGGATAAAAAGCCTGCCCATCGCTATGCAGGCTTTTTTTGTTCGCTAAGGTATACGAATGCCAACAAAGGAGTGGTAGCATGCGTATCGAGCAATTGCAATACTTAGTCGAAACGGCGCGGGTCGCTTCGATCAACAAAGCCAGTGAACGGCTGCATATCACCCAGCAGAGTCTCAATGCAGCGCTGACGAAATTGGAGGATGAATTGGGCGTGGTGCTGCTGACGCGCAGCCCGTTGGGCGTGACGCTGACCAAAGAGGGCGAAAAAGTGGCGGCTTATGCCCAAGAGGTCCTGCAGATCATTGATGAGATGCACCAAAGCATCGCTGGAGAAGCCAGCAGTTATGGCAGCCTCAGAGGACATTTGGAATTATCCGCAGGGCCGCTTTTGATGCATGGACCTCTGCCGGAGACCATCAAGCAGATCAAGCAAAAATATAAACAAGTGCGCATCTCTTTGATCGAACGTGAAAATCTGGATATGATCAAAGCGCTTTTGAACAATGAAGCGCGGCTTTACCTGATGAGCGTCATGAGAGACAGCGACCGTGAATTTGCCTTGCTGGATCTGAATCGGCTTTTTTACCAGGTGCTGGGTAAAGCGCGGGTGTGTGCGGTGACTTCTCAGCAGCATCCTTTGGCCAGACAAAAATCGGTTGCCGCCCATTCTTTGCTCAAGTACCAGCTGGCGATCTTTCAGGCCAGTGAAAAAGCACCCAATCCAATGCTTACCTACTTAGAGGAAGCAGGTAAGGTGCATGTAGCTGTGCAGACCAACAATGTGGAGGTCTTTCGCCAATATATCGACAGCGGAGATGTGATCGGATTTATGCCGCAGTTTCCCAACAAAGCCCTCTCAAAAGCGCGAAGCGGCACAGTGATGCTGACTATAAAAGATTTTCCGGAGACGGAGATCGTCTGTGTGGCTGACCAAAGTTATTATCAAAAGCAACAGCAGCTGATCGATGAATTTTTGGAGCAGCTGAAAAACATGATCGATGGGCACTAAAAAAATTCCCGAGGGCGGCAGATGCTGCTTTCGGGAATTTTTTGTGCACTATGTTGCAGTTTTTGCCTGAAACCAGACCGAACTTACATGGGATATCTGCTGGCAAATAAATGATCTGTGATTATAATAATAATTAGATAAACTTAACAAAAGCTCTAAGGCGCCAGAGCGAACCTCGTTAGATCATCAAAAGGAGTGTTGAGATATGACATGCAGTAGAAAAGCTTTGACCGAAAAAGTACTGGTATTGGGTATCGATGGTTTTGAACCCAGCTTGGCCAAGAAGTTTATGGATCAAGGCAAAATGCCTAATTTGCAGGTATTTGTTGATCGTGGTTCGGCCAGAGAAGATCTGGTGCTCTTGGGTGCTATGCCCACCGTGACTCCGCCGCAGTGGACGACTCTGGCTACCGGCGCCTATCCTGCGACGCACGGCATCACCGCTTTTTTCAATCCTCATCCTGATTATGCAGACAGCTATATATACGCCTTAGACTCTCGCATGTGTCAAGCGGAGCCGGTTTGGAACGCAACCGCAGAAGCCGGCAAAAAGACACTGGTCTGGCATTGGCCTGGTTCCTCCTGGCCGCCAACCTCCGATGATCCCCATCTCTATGTGGTCGATGGCACGCAGCCAGGCGGCATCAATATGGGTACGGCTGTCATCGACTGGGAGACCATCGTTTATGCCAGTGAAGATATACCAGAAGTGATCTATACAGCACATGATGCGCCCAATAATCCTGGCGTGGGCTGTGTCATCACGGATATGGATGATCTGGTGGAGGAAAATCAGTCACAAGGTGCGGCGGCAATGAAGAGCGTTTTAGGCGGCGGTGATGCCAGAATGCATTCCGTACTCAGAGGCTATTACGATACAGAGATCGCTTCTCTGGGACAGGTCAATTTGAATATGGTCAATTCCCCGATCAAGCCGGCAGTCGGCTGGGAAAGTGCACCTGCTGACGCCAAAGAATTCACCGTACTGACGTCTAATGGCTTCGTCAAACGGCCAGCGCTTATCCTCAAAAATGCAGATGGCGTTTATGACCGAGTAGCTATCTATACGTCCAAAAAAGCTGCTGAACCCTTGGCTGTTTTGGAGAATGACGTTTATTATCCCGATCTGATCGATGAGGTCATGACCAAGGACGAAAAAATCAAAGCCAACCGCTGCGCCCGTACCTTTGAGATCGCACCCGATGGCTCCAAGGTCAGATTGTGGATGAGTGTGGCGTACGATATGAATAAAGATCAGCTTTTCCATCCCTCTTCTCTATATGAGGAAGTCAAGAATAACGTTGGCCTGGTGCCGCCAGTCAGTATGGCGACTGGTAAAGTGCCGGAGTATGCCGAAAAACTC
>CABVBB010000159.1 GCA_902496505.1 uncultured Peptococcaceae bacterium | reverse complement strand
GCGTTTACGCCCTGCTTGTTTTATGACATCTTCAATTTTTCCGCAGCCTGCGACAGCGCCGCCAGGAAAGCGCGGCCATTATCTCCGCCGTCATCCTGCCAGTACAGCGCCGCGTGCAGCACCCGGCGGGTCGTACCCTCCAGCTGAGCGCTGACCAAGCGGCGCGAACGGAAAAGATACTCATAGGCCAGCTGCGACGAAAGCGTCACGCAGAGATTCTGCAGCATCAGTTTCTTGCAAAAATCCGCATCATTGGAGATATACAGCGCCTCCCGCAGAGACGCCTCGCGAAACTGCGGCACCTGCAAAAGGCCATACACCGCATACGGCCGCTGGGCAAACTCCGCCTGCGTGAGCACGCTCTTTCCCGCTAAAGGATCCGAGGCCCGCAGACACACCACCGCCTGATCTGCTAACAGCAGACAACATTCCGATTCCTCCGGCAGCCGCGGCAGACACTCCGATAAATATTCCTCCGCCGCTGTCACCAGCACCAGATCATACTGCCGCTGGCAAAAAGCCTCCCAGACCCGATCACTGTCCGACTTGCTCAGCCGTACCTTCACCTGCGGATACTTCTGCCGATACATCTTGAGCACCTCCGGCAGCACGATCTCGCCCAAAGCCGACGCATCCCCGATCGTCAAAGAGCCCGCCAACTTTTTCTCCTCAGCCGGACTCACGCTCCGCAGTTCAGCGAGCACCACGCCGAACTGCTCCACCATCAGCTGAGCAAACGGCAGAAAGATCTCCCCATGCTCCGTCAGCGTCACGCCGGATGCACTGCGCACCAGCAGCGTATAGCCCAGCTCCTTTTCCAGCCGCTTGAGCGCGGCATTGACCGTCTGCTGCGTCGCAAAAAGCCGCTGCGCCGCATGATTGATCGAGCCGCTTTTCGCCACCTCCACAAAATAATTCAATTGATCCAGCCGCACAGACTCCTCCACCGCCTCTCCTTCTTCATTGCTCCCATTATACCACTTTTCCCCCGCACCGCGAGCATTTCCTTGCTTGACAGCCCCCCTGGCAGTGGTAAAATGAGACAAGAACTTGAATACGAGGTGTAGATCATGACCACATTGCTTCTAAAATGGTTTGTCCCCAATTACCAAAACACACGCGACCCCCATGTCCGCGACACCTATGGCACCCTCTCCGGCGTCACCGGCATCCTGCTCAATCTGCTCCTGTCCGCCGGCAAATTCATCGCCGGACTGCTCACCGCCTCCATTGCCATCACCGCCGACGCCATCAACAACCTTTCCGATGCCGGCTCCTCCATCGTTTCCCTGGTCGGCTTCAAAATGGCCAACCAGCCCGCCCACAAAGACCACCCTTTCGGCCACGGCCGCATCGAATACGTCGCCGGACTCATCGTCTCTATGATCATCATCCTCATGGGCTTTGAGCTGGCCAAATCCTCCATAAGCAAGATCCTCCATCCCGAAGCCATGCAGTTCAGCCTGATCTCGCTGATCATCCTGCTCTGCTCCATCGCCGTCAAACTCTGGATGGCCCTCTTCAACAACCGCCTCGGCCAACTCATCGACTCCCCCACCCTGCGTGCCACCGCCACTGACAGCCTGAGCGACACCATCGCCACCTCTGTGGTCGTTCTCTGTATGCTCATCAATCATTTTGCCCAAGTCAATATCGACGGCATCGCCGGACTCATCGTCGCCTGCTTCATCCTCTTCGCCGGCTACAACACCGCCAAAGATACCCTGAGCCCCCTGCTCGGCCAAGCCCCAGATCCCGAATTTGTCCAAGCCATCAGCGACGTCGTCATGGAGCACTCCGATATCATCGGCCTGCACGACCTCATCATCCACAATTACGGCCCCGGCCGCACCATGATGAGCCTCCACGCCGAAGTGCCCAACGATGCCGATATCATGCAGCTGCACGATACCATCGACATCATCGAGCACGAACTCAAGCAAAAATTCCAATGCGACGCCGTCATCCATATGGACCCCATCCTCATCGACGATACCCAGACCATCCTCATGCGCGAAAAAATCGCCATCCTCGTCCGAAGTATCGCCCCCGACTGCACCATCCACGACTTCCGCATGACCAAAGGCCCCCAGCACACCAACCTCATCTTTGACCTGGTCATCCCCTACCAATGCCCCCTCTCCGAAGAAGAGGTCCTGCGTAAGCTCAAAGACCAGATCGCCCAGCTCGACGGCAAATATTACGCCGTTATCCAAGTCGACCGCAACTACGTCTGATTTCCCCACCGATTCATGCCTGTTAGGAGATGACCATCATGCGCACAGAACAGCTCGATGCACTGGTCGAGATCGGCCGCACCCTTTCGCTGACTGCCGCCAGTCAGCACGTCCATTTGACTGTCCAGGCACTCAGTATGTCCGTCAAAGCTTTGGAAGAAGAGCTGGATCTGGTGCTCATCCATCGCACCCACAAGGGCGTTACCCTGACCCCGGACGGTCAGGCACTGATCAACTTGTATCGTGATTTCAGCACAGGCATCACGAAACTTCGGCAGCAAAAGCTCATCATTGAAGGCGAGCTCACCATCCCTGCCAATTACCACGGCCTGGTAGATTTTCTGCCCCGACTGCTGTGCGAATTAGAATATGACGCGCCCGATCTTAGGCTGAACATCGTAGAAATGGCACAGGACAAGATTTTTGACAGTCTCTTAAATGGCGACTATGAAGTCGCACTGGTCTGCCTTTTGAATGACAGCAAGACACAGACGATCTACAATCTGACCGAAAACCTCACCTTCTTTCCCCTCATCACCAGCCGTGCCATTTGTCAGCTGTCCGCCGCCCATCCTTTAGCCGAACGCCGAACGCTCAGCATTGCTGAGTTGGTCAAGCTGCCGCTGGTGACCTACAAGCCATTCCTGCCCAGCAAAAGCTCCCTTCTGTCCTTCCTGCAGACCTATGACCCCCGCCTGCAGGCTGAAGAAACCAACAGCCAAGCCCTCTATGAGGCACGCGTCACTTCCGGCCGCAAAATCGGTCTCACCTCAGAAGCCGTGAACATTTTTAATACCGCCTCCGCCATTGTCAACATTCCCCTCAAGGAAAATATCACGATGTATTTTGGCTGCGCTACCTTCAAAGACGCTCACCTTTCCCCACAGGCCGCCTTTTTTATCCGCTACCTCAAACAATATGCCCCGCCTGAGGAGCAGACCTTGACCGCCAATCGTTAGAACGTGCTGCATGATCGACCATCTGCATGCCCAAGATGGCCACTTAGCGGAAATCAGCATTATCGCTTTGCGGCCCTTATTATCAACCCATCAAGAAGCAGCCGCTTTAGGGAGGTGGCCTGATGGAAATTGAAGCATAAATCGATCCGACCTGCAAAACGCCCAAAATCGTTATCACTGCCCCACAAATGACCGATGAGAGCGCGCGCCTTGTGCAGAGCCTTGTCTTTCCACTGAAAATTTTCTGCCGTCAGCAGAGCCTATTCGCCAGCGGGATGCCGATCATGATCGTGACGAGCAGACAGATGATCACGATGCAGACCGCATAGCCGTAGATATCCTTAGGCGACAGCCACTGCGTGTTGCCGTGCAGGATCGCGCCGAAGACGGACGAGGCTGGCAGAAGAAAAGCCATGTTGCAGGTGAAGCAGAGCAAGGTGACCATAGCGGCAGCATTGATCGCATACTGCGTCGAGAAGATCAGCACCACCGTAACGGCTAGGATCGCCACCACACCATTATTGGCCACATTGGTCAAAAGCAGCGTCACCCCGCACAAAAGCGCCGCAAAGACAAAGGGCGAGGCATTGGCAAATACTGGCCCCAGAGAAGACGACAAAAACTCCCGCACGCCTGTCCCTTCACCGACCATAGCGCCAGAAACACAGGTCGCCGCCGCCATCAGGAAAATCAGATCCCACGTGATCTTGCTGCCTGCCAAGGTGCTGAAATTGACCAAGCTTTTGCCATCGATGCGCAGTATACATAAAAAGACGAAGAATACTAAAGCAATGCCGCACATGCCCAATTCATTCAGCTTGCCTGTCAGCGCCCAGCCCGCAGGCAGGAAGGAGGGCAGACACAACGCCCCAATGAAAACAAACATATAAACCAGCAAAAATTTCTGCAGCATATTCATTGGCGGCAGCGCACTGTCTTGAAACATTCGAGGGGATATCTGCCGCAGTTTAGAGACATCCGTCCGAAAGACAAACCGCATCGCCAAAGTATATAACAAGATCGTCCCCCAGCCCACCACCATGGAAACGATAATGAAACCTGTCGTTGAAACAGTAAAGCCGGGCGACATTTTCTGATAGGTGCTGATCAAAAACAAGCCCATATCCTTGAAAGGAAAGACGACCGACGCGATAGCCCCAGTCAAAACAGTCCCCACTAAAAGCTGCATGGTGTATTTATCCTCTTTTTGTAAGCCGACCATATCGGCCAGCTTATAAAAGATCCCCCACATCAAGAATATACTGAAAATGGAATTGCCAAACATGCCTAAAACATAGGTCGCACCAAACCACATCAACGTGAAGACCCAGGGCCGTCCTTCAATGATCTTACGGCTCAAAAACCACTGACTGAGATATTGGTTGACTTGAAAGGTATCGATCGCGCCCAACAACGCTAAGATGAAGATCAGGACGATGATCGTCGGATTGCCAAAGGCTGCTGCGATCACACCATTGATATCCGTATAATCACTGAGCGCCACTGCGATCAGTCCCAAAAGGCTCGGCCACAAAATACCGCAGGTCGACCACAAATAAATAAGTCCCAAAAATATCCCGATCAGCTGCATCCCCACTGGCGTGACCACACTGAACGGCGGCAAAAAGCCCACGCCAAACATCAATACTAATCCGATCACTACATGGACGCTGTAAATCTTATCCGCCTTCTGCATATTTCTCCCTCCCATTCACTTATAAAAGTGGGCAGCCGATCAGTCGGCCGCCCAGCTCAGCCGCTCCTCTTACCTTTCTTTTGCCAAGATCTGATAGACCGGCGCGCCCTCACACTGCGCCGGCATACGCACACCCGCCAGTACTGCCATAGTCGGCGTAAGGTCTACTTCGCGAATGATGCGCTCCGTTTTGAAATTTTCCTTGATACCTTGACCCGCGGCGACAAAGATCGGCGATACTGAAGTATCCGCAGCACCATAGGTCGTGGATAAAGAGTCCGCATGATCGTAATTGTAACCTTCCGCCAAAGCAATGATGATATCACCCGATTCCGGCCCGCCCAATCCTAAAAGGATGGCGTCTTTATTGCGCAGCGCCAGTGCGATGATACGGTGACCGGTGGTTTTATCATGATAGCCATAGAGCGCTGTCATGATCTCCTCTTCCAGTTCATATTGATCTTCTGGTTCAACGATGCCATATTTGTCCCGACCCTTGATATTGAGATAAATATTCATGCCGCTGGCAATAGCCCGCGTCTTGGACCAATCCAATTCATAACCGCCGTCAGCCTTTTCCTTGAGCACCGTGAAGCCCAATTCTTCCATGACACGAACATCTATGCCTGAACCATCACAAATGAACGGCGGCTGATGCTCTGGGCAGACCTGCGCATGGTCGCTGACCAAAAAGATCGTCCAGCCCTCATCCAAGAGCGGCAGAAACTCGCCGATGTAGCGGTCTGTCTGCTCATAGCATTCCTCCAGGATCTGCTCATAATCCGCAGCAGAGAGCTTGTCATTGCCCTTGAGATATTTCATGATCATATGGCCCTGCGCGTCAATGTTATGAAAATGCGAGAAGACCACTTTATACTGCTCCGCCTCCATCAAGTGCCGGATCGCTTTGGCCTGCCACTGGGCCATGACCTCCCAGCAGGCTGCCATGCAGTCGCGGATCAAGATCTTGTCCTTGCCGCCCAGCATGACTTCCGGCGA
>CABVBB010000158.1 GCA_902496505.1 uncultured Peptococcaceae bacterium | reverse complement strand
AAAATACGAGAATGCCTAATATTCGGGACGGCCGGTATTTACTAAAATGTGGCAATATAACCAAAAGGGAGAGATGTTTATGAAGAAAAAAACGATGGTGATCGCCTCTGTATTGATGATGGCGATGTGTGTCACAGCTTGCGGCAGCAAACCTGCTAATGATCAGCCTGCTGCAGGTGGACAAACTGATCAGCCGAAACAAGCTCAGGCGATCAATATTTCCTTTGCTTCCGGCGGCACCTCCGGTACGTATTATCCGTATGCCAGCGCAGTAGCAACTGCTTGGAATGAAAATATCGAGGGTATGAACTGCGCCGTAGAGGCTACTGGTGCTTCTCAGGAAAACATCAATTTGGTGAGCAAAGGCGAAGCAGAAGTCGCTATCGTTCAAAACGATGTCATGACCTATGCTTACAATGGCACTGAAAACTTTGAAGGCAAACAGACTCAGAATTTCTCTACCATCGGTACCGTTTATTCCGAAGTTTGCCAGATCGTAGCTTCTCCAGATGCCAACATCAAATCTGTCGCTGACCTCAAAGGCAAGAGAGTATCCGTTGGTGATATCGGCAGCGGTGTTGAAGCAAACTCCAGACAGATCTTAGCTGCTTACGGCCTGACCTTTGATGATATCAAAGTGCAGAACTTAGGCTTTGGTCCTTCCGCTGATGCCATCAAAGATGGTTCTTTAGACGCTGTATTTATTACAGCAGGTATCCCGACCACCGCTGTCATGGAACTGGCTACCACCCATGATATCGACCTGATCCCTGTGGACAGCGATGCTGTAGAAAAACTGAAAGCTGATTATCCGTTCTATACTGAATACACCATTACGCCGGATGCTTACAAAGGCATGGACGCTGATGTATTGACCGTATCCGTTAAGGCGACCTTGATCGTCAGCCCGGATCTGGACGAAGAAACCGTTTACCAGATGACCAAAGTTTTGTTTGAAAACAAAGAGGCTATCACCACCGCTCATTCTAAAGGCGCTGAGTTAGATCCAGCTGCTGCTGTAGAGGGTATTTCTGTTGTTCCTCTGCACCCAGGTGCAGAACGTTACTACAAAGAAGCTGGCGTTCTTAAATAAAAACAAAGGTCTGAGCGTATATGAAAAATCAGACAGCTAAATGGATTACCGCAGCTGCAGTCATTGTGGCTGCGGTATCTTTAATCATTGGCGCACTGGTCTACATGGATCACCAGCAGGCGCCGACCTTAGTGATGAAAAATAGGCAGACAGAGGAGATCTATCTGCAGGAACCGTTGGGGCGAGACCAGACGTTTTCTGTCTCATATACCCATTCGGTGAATAGAAGTGAAGTTGAGGAGTATTATCGTTGGCAGGACGGCAAGCTGATGCTTTACAAAGCACGGTACAATAATTTCGGTGCGGGTGTGGCCACTGAGCTCAATGAAGGTGAAGAGCTCTATTATGATGATGAGGGCTTTATGGTCATCGATCATATGCAGATCCCCGTAGCGCGAATGTCTTACCGGGTAGGGACCATCAGCGATCAAATACTGCACATCGGCGAAAAAAGCTGGCATTTGAAAGAGCTGGCGCCGGAGCTTACCAGTGTCGTTTTTGAAGTCGTGCCATAAGTATGCCAACAGCCTCAAGAAAGGAGTGATCAGTATGACTGAGGAAAAGAAAAACACAGGAGCGGAACTTACAGAAGAGGAAGAGCATTACATGACCCCGGAGGAGATCCAGGAGGTCATGGCTAAGTATGACCGTGAATCTGCTACCCGTGTGTTTGAAGGAAATAAAGGCATCGTCGTATCCATAGGGCTGATCGCTTTTACATTGATCACCGTATTCATCAACGCTGTGTATCGGATCCCGCCGCAGCAGCATCGGGCGCTTTTTTTGGCTATGGTGCTCTTTTTGGCGTTTATCCTTTATCCGTATAAGAAAATGCCAGCCAGCCGCAATAAGCATGTACCTTGGTATGATATCGTGCTGGGATGCTGCAGCGCAGCGTCGTTTATGTATATGGTCGTCAATTACAGAGGGATCGTAGCCAAAGCAGGCGCTTATGAGACCATCGATATCGTGATCGCTGTCATCGCTATCCTCTTGCTTTTTGAAGCGTGCCGGCGTGTGGTAGGCATTCCGATCTTGATCGTGGTCATCGCGTTTATCGCGTACGCCTATTTCGGCAATTACATACCCGGTTATTTTGGGCACAGAGGTTACAGTCTGCAGCGTATCGTCTCTCACTTGTACTACACGACAGAGGGTATCATAGGTACGCCGCTTGGGGTATGTTCGACGTTTATCTTTTTGTTTATCCTGTTTGGTGCGTTTTTGGAACGGACCGGCATCGGCCAGTTCTTCATCGATATTGCCAACAGCATTGCTGGTAAAGCCACCGGCGGTCCGGCTAAGGTCGCAGTCATTGCCAGCGCTCTGCAGGGCACGATCACTGGCAGCTCGGTCGCTAATACCGTCAGCTCCGGCAGTTTTACCATTCCTATGATGCGCAAGATGGGCTATCGTCCAGAATTCGCAGCAGCTGTTGAGGCAGCGGCTTCTACCGGTGGTCAGATCATGCCGCCGATCATGGGCGCGGCAGCGTTCCTGATGGCAGAGATGACGGGGATCCCGTACTCTACGATCATCATTGCGGCTATCGTGCCGGCGATCCTTTATTTTACCGGCATCATGCTCATGATCCACCTGGAGGCGAAGAAACGCCGCTTACAGGGTCTGCCTGCGGATGAGATCCCGCATTTTGGCAAACTGATGCTGCATTACTGGCATTTGTTGATCCCGCTGGTCGTGCTGGTGGTCATGCTGGTACGGGGTGAGACGCCGTCCCGCTCAGCACTGATGGCTATCGTTTTGGCTATCATAGTCAGTATGTTCCGCTCGGATACGCGTATGAGCTTCAAGGTATTCTGCGGAGCACTGGAAGCAGGCGCCAGAAATATCATCGGCGTTGCTATTGCCTGCGCTGTGGCCGGCATCATCGTCGGTATGGTCACTCTGACGGGTATCGGCTTGAAACTGGCTGCTGGACTGCTGTCGCTTTCCGGCGGGCATATCATCATCGCGCTTTTCTTCACCATGATCGCTTCGATCATTTTGGGCATGGGCGTACCGACAACAGCCAACTATGTCATCATGGCCTCCATCACAGCACCGATCGTGCTGCAATTGGGCGTGCCTATGCTGGCTGCGCACATGTTCGTCTTCTACTTCGGCATCGTGGCCGATATCACGCCGCCGGTGGCCTTGGCCGCCTACGCTGGCTCGGCTATTGCCCACAGTAATCCGTTAAAGACCGGCGCGACGGCGACGAAGCTGGCGATAGCGGCCTTTATCGTGCCGTATATCTTCGCTCTCAATCCCAGCATGCTGCTGGTAGGCGCATCGGTGCCAGAGGTCATCTCGGTCGTTGTGTCTTCCTTGATCGGTATGTTCGGCATCGCTGTCGCTATGGAGGGCTATCTGATGACACATGCCTCCATCATTACCCGAGCAGTGGCTCTGGCTGGCGGTTTGACCTTGGTCATCCCCGGCTGGCAGACGGACTTGATCGGTATTTGCCTGATCGGCGTTATGCTGCTTCTGCAGGTGCTGCGCAAACGTTTTGAAGCGCATCACGGCGATATCATCAAGCGTCCCAAAGGGCTCTATGATGATGGCAGCAAATAAGTAGACCGCGCGGGACTCACCCAGAGTCCCGCGTTTTTTATGGCCTTGCGGAAAAAATTTCTTGCAATCAGGGGCAATTTGTGGTAATTTTACGCAGTGTTTCGTTGCAATTCCGCTGGGATTGGGCTAAGATAAGAAACATATGAAAAAGTGGAGAAAAAAACCTGCCGTGAGGAGCGATGATATGTCAGGAAAATCTTTTGTCAAAGGTGCATTGATCTTGAGTATTGCCGGTATTATCGGCAAGATGCTGGGCGCGTTGTACCGTATACCGTTTGCCCGCATCGTGGGATCTGAGGGCGTAGCGATCTACAATCTGGGTTATCCGCTGTATAGTTTGCTCTTGGCGCTTTCTACAGCCGGGATACCGCTGGCAGTGTCCAAGCTGATCGCAGAATGTGAGGAGCGGCAGGAATACGCCACCAGCCGCCGGATCTTTCGCCTGGCACTGGGGGTGCTTTTGATCATCGGCGTTTGTGCGGGGATCGCCTTGTTTTTGGGCGCGGACTATGTAGCGGAGCATTTTCTGCACGAACCGCGGGCAGCGATCTGCCTCCGAGCGATTGCGCCGGCAATGATGTTTACCTGTTTGATGGCAGTCTTCCGCGGGTATTTCCAAGGCTTGCAGCAAATGATCCCGACTGCCGTATCCCAGGTCATTGAGCAGTTTGTCCGGGTAGGCACCATTTTTGTGGCATTGTTTGCCCTGATGCCCTTTGGGGTAGAATTGGTCGTAGGCGGTGCCAGCTTGGGTGCGGCTACCGGCGGCTGCGCAGCCTTCATCTTTTTGCTGTGCACAGCAGCCTGGTACCAAAAGAAACATCCACGTGGCGCAGGCAATCCTGCGGCAGAGGAGAAGAGCAATGGTCAGATCATCCGGCAAGTGCTTTACCTGGCTATCCCCATTTCTATTGGTGCGCTGGTGCTGCCCTTGATGCAGTCCATCGATTCGCTGATGGTCATCACGCGCTTGGAGGCAGCGGGCTTTGACCATGTGCTGGCTCTGCGTTATTATGGCTATCTTTCGGGTTATGCGGGGCCGATCATCAATCTGCCCTTTATCGTGACCACAGCGCTGTCCGCCAGCCTTGTTCCGGCAGTGGCGGAGGCGCTGGCAGCAGGACGCCGGGAGGATGTGGCGGTCAATTACCGTTCGGCGATGCTCTTGGCGATCGTTATCGTTTTGCCGGCGACCGTGGGCTTGATGACGCTGGCTACACCGATCTGTCAGCTGCTTTATAATGAAGCGCCCTCTGGGCTGGCGCTGTTTTGGATGGCGCCCACAGTGCTGGTGGTCGGTCTCTACCAGACGTCCGCAGGGACGCTGCAAGGCATGGGCAAGGTCATGGTGCCGATGCAGGCGCTGATGATCGGTGCAGCGATCAAGGTGGTGCTGACCTACGTCCTCACAGCCATTCCGGCGATCGGTATCCGCGGAGCAGCTTTAGGAACGGTCATTGGCTTTGCTGTGGCAGCACTGTATAATATTTGCAATGTGGCCAAGAATATTGGCTGGAAGTGGTTTGACCCGTCGTACCATTTGATCAAGCCTGTGCTCAGCGTAGCAGCGATGGGTATCGTGGTCAAAGTGATCTATGCCTTATGTCTGCTTGTGACCAAGAGCAATGGTGTATCGACGCTTGCGGCTATCGCGGTAGGCGGGTGCAGTTATTTTATCGTTCTGCTGGCTATCGGCGGCATTCGCACAGAGGATATCCGCAAAATGCCTAAAGTCGGCAATCGGCTGGCTGATCTGCTGGTCAAGATGAAGTTAGCGAGGGATTGAGATGACAGACAAAGCATACAGCATAGAGCCGCTTATGGAGGTCATGGACAAGCTTTTGGGCCCTGACGGCTGTCCTTGGGACAAAAAGCAGGATCACCATACTCTGCGGCGCAATCTTTTAGAGGAAGCGCATGAGGTGGTCGAGACCATCGACAGCGACGATATGGTGCATATGAAGGAGGAGTTGGGCGATCTTTTGCTGCAGGTCGTCTTTCATGCCAAAATTGCGGAGAACGATGGTGATTTTGATTTCAACGAAGTCGTGCAGGGCATTGCGGATAAGCTCATCCGCCGCCACCCGCATATATTCGGCACCATCGGGCCAGTAGATGCAGATACCGTCATGACCAATTGGGAGCAGATCAAGCTGCAGGAAAAGGGTGCTGGCGAAGAGGCCAGCATCATGAGAGCGCTGCCGCCGACACTGCCTGCTCTCATGCAG
>CABVBB010000157.1 GCA_902496505.1 uncultured Peptococcaceae bacterium | reverse complement strand
TGGTGCCGTGAGGACTGCGGCTCGAGTTTGGGGAGGGGCGGCATAGCGGGGTCTGCCTTTTTTGTTGGGATCGCGGGGGCGTGCTATGATGGGTCCACGGCGCAGGGAGGTGAGCCAATGGCGCTTCCGGCGGCGAATTGAAGGCAAAGGAGGTGACGCAGATGAGCGTGACAGCAAAGCCTATGGAGAGCAAGTTGAAGTTGGTGGTCAATGTGACTGCTGACGGCAAGACATCGACCAAAAGCCGGACGTACGGCAAAGTGAAGCCGGATGCGGAGGATGCTGCGGTGTACAATGTGGCGGACGCATTAGCGGGGCTTCAGGAGCATCCGGTAAACCGCATCACTCGTGTGGATGAGACGGAGCTTTTGGAAACGGTGTAAGGGTCCTTGGCGGCCCGTTAAGGACAAAGGAGGTGAAAAGGATGGCAGAAAGCAAGGTTTTGAGCCTCAAATTCCGCAATACGGATGACAGCACAGCTTCGCTGACCGTCAATGATCCCAAGACGGATCTGACGGCAGCGGCGGTGAAGGAGGCGATGAACGCCATCATCGTGGAAAATGTGTTCAGCATCGACGGTGCTGATCTGGCGACGCCGACAGGCGCGGTGATGACCATGAAGACAGAAACCGTCATTTTCTAAAAGTGCTTGACGATAGCGGCAGAGTCCCGGGTGCTCTGCCTGTACATAAAAGGTGGGCAAAATAGATCGGCGCAGGCAGGATAAGTCTATTGCAAAAGAAACGTATGTTCGATATAATGGGCGTAAGGAATTTCGTTGTGCTAGGAACAGCAGAAAGTGAGAAGGGTGATAGTATGGAGTTTGATCGCAAGAATTGGCAGCTGGTGCAGGCACTGCTGCCGCAATATGATGAGTATGGCAATAATGGCACACTGATCTGGCTGACGGATGGCCAGCGGGTCTATGATCCGAGACGGGTGGATACGGTGCTCAAGGCGCTGGCAGGCGTCTTTGCGGTGGATGTGAGCCGCCTGCGGCGCAATGTCCGAGAGGCGCTGGGCCGTTCGCGCAATGTGCCGCTGGTGCTGCATGAGCGGCTGTGGCTGATGCCAGTGGTCTGCCGGACAGTACAGAGCCGCCATGATGGGGCTATCGGCTATCTGGTCTATCAGCAGGTGGAAGCGGTGGAGAACCGAGAGGGGCGGACGGCTGTGCACTTTGCTGGTCAGGCGGAGGCCTTATTGCTGCCGGAGCGGGATACGACAGTGCGCTGGATGCAGACGCTGACAGAGGTCGCAGCCAAGCAGACAGCCGTCTGCTGAAGGGATTGTCGGTAAATGATTACAATTATGAGCTTTTCCTCATGAAAGAATTGACTTTGTGCGTAGGGATAGGTAATATTAAGCTATTCAGAACTGACCAGTCAGTCGGTTTAGAGCGATGCTTGGCGCAATTTTGACAATGTGCTGAGGCATAGCTTGAACGGGCGGTCAGATAGACAAAGGAGATAGATCAAATGAGGTCAAGGAAATGGGCAGGATTATTATGTGCAGCTTTGATGGTGAGCATGTTGGGCGGCTGTGGTCAGAAGCCTGATGCCAATGCTCCCCAAGAGCCAGAAGCTGTAGTAGGCGTACCGGTGGAGGTGGCTGCGGTCGGCACGCAGGATTTTGAACGGACCATCAGCGTAGCAGGCAAGACCGCTGCGGAATCCACGGTCAATGTTATTGCCAAGGTCAGCGGTATGGAGCAGATCATGGCGGTCAATGTCAAGGTCGGCGACAAGGTCAGCAAGGGCCAGGTCTTGGCTTCCCTGAATACGGACAGCACCAGTCTGCAGATGGAACAGGCGCAGCTGGCTTATGACAATGCCAAGGATATGTATGAAAAAAATCTGGCGCTTTTTGATGCCGGGGCTGTTTCGCAGAATCAGATCGATCAGCTGAAGCTGCAGATGGATAATGCGGCCAATGGTCTCAATCAGATCAAGCTGGCGCTGGATTACGCTACAGTGACAGCGCCGATAAGCGGGACGGTGGTCACGGTCAATGCTGATGAAGGCTCCTATGCTTCCGCCTCTCAGCCGATGTTCGTCATCGCCAATGTGGATGATCTGGAGGTCAAAGCAGGGGTCACCGAGTCCAATGTGGGCAAGATCCAGCTGGGTCAAAAAGTCTCCGTCAAGATCGGCGCAGCTGGTGCTGACCCGGTAGAGGGCACCATCACAGAGATCAGCAAGGTCATGGATATGACTACCAAGAATTATCCCATCACCATCAGCATCGACAACAGTGCAGGGAATTATGTGGATGGTATGTATGCCGAGGTGCAGCTGGTCGTTGACCGGGCACCGGATGCCGTAGTCATTCCCGCCCAGGCGATCATCAATAATGACAATAAGCGCTATGTCTTCATCGAACGTGAGGGCAAAGCAGTAGAAACAGAAGTCCAGGTCGGTTTGACCGATGGCAATTATTACGTCGTCACTGAGGGCTTGACAGCGGGTGAAAATCTCATCGTCAAGGGCAACAGCGACTTGGTAGACGGCCAGGATGTGGTGGTGGTAAGTGGAGCGTCTGCTGCGGACGCGGCAGACGCTAGCCCCGAGGATCTTGCTCCGGCTGAGGGCAGTGATGGAGGTGACCAAGAGTGAAGCTTGCTCAGTTTTCGGTCAAGCGGCCGGTCACGATCTTTATGGTCGTGCTCATCGTGCTTCTTTTGGGCGGCGTGTCATTCTCCAAGCTGGCTATCGATCTGATGCCGGATATCGAGATTCCCATCGTCGCTGTCGTCACACCTTATGAAGGGGCTGGCCCTGAGGAAGTGGAGAAGACAGTCACCAAGCTCTATGAATCGCAAATGGCTTCTTTGAGCGGCGTGGATACCATCATTTCCCAATCCAGCGCCGGACAGTCCATGATCATGATGGAGTTCAATTTCGGCACCAATTTGGATGAGGCCGTTAACTCTATTCGAGAGCGCATTGGCATGTTTTCGATGATGATGCCTGACAAGGTCAGCGACAGTACTATCGTCAAGATGGATATGAACAGTATGCCGATCATGATGCTCACCGTCTCTGGCGACCGCCATTTGGACGATGTGCGCAAGATCGTTGATGATACCATTGCACCTCGCCTGGAGCGGGGAGACGGCATTGCTGCTGTCACCGTTTCCGGCGGCAATGAACAGCAGGTGGAGATCGAGGTCGATCCGCTCAAGCTGCAGGCTTACGGCGTGACCGTCGATACCATCAGCAACCTGGTCTACAGTGAAAATGTCAATAACTCCGGCGGTTATGTCGTCGAGGGTGACAAGAATACCTTGGTGCGCATCACCGGCGAGTTCAGCAGCCTGAACGATATCGCCAATATCATGATCCCTGTAGCGCAGGGCGGTTCCGTCCGTTTGGGCGAATTGGCCACCATCTCTGAGAAAAATAAGGAGATCACCGCTTACACCAAGATGAACGGCAAGGACGTCGTGGCTATCGCTATCCAAAAGGAAAGCGACGGCAACACCGTTCAAGTGGACCGCGAAGTGAAAAAAGCCATTACAGAATTAGAAGCCGATCTGCCCAGTGATATCACCATCGGCTACGCTTACAATCAGGCAGATTTCATCAATGTCTGCGTCGATTCCGTGGTGCATACCGCGCTGATGAGCGTCGTGCTGGCAATGCTGGTGCTGCTGATCTTTCTGCGCAACGTCCGCAGCTCATTGGTCATCGGTACAGCGATCCCGTTGTCTGTCATCTGCACCTTCGTGCTGCTCTACTTTGACAATCAAACGCTTAATATGCTGACCTTGGGCGGGTTGGCCCTAGGCATAGGTATGACGGTGGATAACTCCATCGTCGTCCTCGAAAATATTTACAGGCACCGCAGTCTGGGCAAGGATAAGATCACGGCTGCTGTGGACGGCGCCAGCGAAGTGACTGCGCCGGTCATCGCCTCCACCTTGACGACAGTCGCCGTCTTCTTCCCCGTCGTTTTCGTCAAAGGTATGGCCTCAGAGATCTTTACGCCGCTGGCGCTCACGATCGGCTTTGCACTGATGGCTTCTCTGGTAGTCTCTTTGACCTTCGTCCCGATGCTTTCCTCCAAGATCCTTTCCATCAAAAAGGTGGAGGAAAATATGGAGAAAAAAGGCATCCGCGGTACGCTGCACAAGACCAATGAAGCCTGCAGCCGCGCTTTTGACAGTGTGGATATGCATTATGGCAAGCTGGTCCGCTGGGCTTTGCGGCACAAAAAGACCGTCTGCCTGGCAGTCATTTTGATGATGGTCGCTTCCTGCGTGCTGATCCCCACCATCGGCATGGAATTCATTCCGGCCACCGACTCCGGCCAGATCAATATTTCGGCGACCTTGCCGAATAATACCGTGCTTTCGGAGACCAGTGTCGTCGCAGAACGCATGAGCAAGATCATTGACGACGTGCCCGAGGTCAAGGATATCTTCCTGAGCGTCGGCGGCAGCAGCGGCATGGGGATGGGCAGCAGCAGCAACAGTATCAGTATGACCGTTATGCTCACTCCCTCTGATGAACGCAGCCGCGGTGTGGATGAGGTGAGCAATGACATCAGCAGCCGGCTTTCCGGCATCGCTGGCGCCGATATCACCGTATCCGGCGCGGATATGGTCATGAGCGGCAGCGATCCTATCTCCATCCAGATCAAAGGCAACAAGACCGAGACACTGCGTGACTTGGCTACCGAGGTCACCGAGATCGTCAAGTCGGTCGATGGCATCGCCACAGCAGAAAACAGCTTTACTGAAGGCGTCATGGAGCTCAATGTCGTCGTTGACCGCGACAAAGCTGCCTTTTACGGTGTCAATTCAGCCTCAGTCTACAGCACACTGAATACGGCCCTCCAAGGGAAATCCCTCTCCAGCTACAAAGGCGGCGAGGATGAGATCGATATGGTCATCACCTATCCCGACGAAGTCACTGACACGCTGGAAAAAGTGCAGCAGCTCATGGTGCCCTCTAATACAGGCGGCTTTGTTCCGATCGCTGAAGTAGCTGACCTCGGCTATACCCGTGCTCAGCAGTCGATAACCCGTATCGACCAGAGCCGTGTGGTCACGGTCACTGCATCGATCTACGGCAGAGACTTGGGCAGCATCAGCCGCGATATCCAAGCTAAGCTTGATCAGGTGCCGCTGCCTTCTGGCTACACCATTGAATTTGGCGGTACCAGTCAGGAAATGATGGACTCCTTCGCTGACTTGGGCTTGGCGCTGATCATGGCCATCCTCTTGGTCTACATGATCATGGCCGCTCAGTTCGAAGGTCTGCTCTATCCCTTCGTCATCATGTTCAGCCTGCCGCCGACGGTCATCGGCGTCATCATCGGTCTGGCTGTCACTGGTCAGACGCTCAATATCCTCTCTATGATCGGTATGATCATGCTGGCCGGTATCGTGGTCAATAACGCCATCGTGCTGGTCGACTATATCAATGTCCTGCGCCGCGATCACGGCATGGAGAAATTTGAGGCCATCGTTACCGCAGGCCGCACCAGACTGCGCCCGATCCTCATGACCACGCTGACCACGGTCTGCGGTATGCTCCCGCAGCTTCTGAGCAGCGCCGAAGGCTCCGAACTCATGGCCCCATTGGCTGCGACCATCGTCTTTGGTCTGTCCTTCTCCACCTTGATCACCTTGATCTTGGTGCCGGTCATGTACTACATCCTGGATTCTCTGGCTGCCAGAGTGAAACGCTTGCTCTTCCGCAATAGCCAGGCAGAGGAGGTCAGTGTCCATGAAGCCTGATAAACGGGAATTGATCCTGCAGGCGGCGGCTCAAGTATTCGGCGAAAAAGGTTTTCATACAGCAACAGTCGAAGAGATCGCCAAAAGAGCCGGCGTCGGCAAAGGAACCATTTATCAGTACTTCGACAGCAAGGAAGAGATCTTTAATGAACTGCATCAATGGTTCATCCAGCGCTATC
>CABVBB010000156.1 GCA_902496505.1 uncultured Peptococcaceae bacterium | reverse complement strand
CGTCTGTACCGTTCAGGCGAAAGCGAATATTTGATCAATAAGACGTCCTGCCGATTGAAGGATATCCATGAGCTCTTTATGGATACCGGCTTAGGCAGAGAAGGCTTCTCCATCATCAGTCAGGGCAAAGTCGATGAAATATTGTCCTTGAAGCCGGAAGATCGGCGCGGGCTGATCGAGGAAGCGGCAGGCATCATCAAATACAAGCACCGCAAGCGGGAAGCAGAGCGCAAGCTGGAAGATACAGAAGAGAATATGCTGCGCTTAAACGATATCATTGCCGAACTTGGCGAGCGAGTTGGTCCTTTGGGTGAACAGGCGGAAAAAGCGAGGAGCTACCAGCTTTGGAAGCAGGAATTGGATGCGCTGGAGATATCTATCGAGGTCAGCCATTTAGAGGACAATCAAGCGAAGGAAAAGCAATTGAGCGCAGAGCTTTCGCAGACAGAGGATCAATTAGCCCAGCAGATGGCTGGATATGCTCAGCTGGCTGCGCAATTGGAACAGGACAAGCTGGCTGCGCAGCAGATGGAGCAGGACGTTTCAGCGGCTCAGGAAGCGTATTATGAGCTGCAGAGCCAGGTGGAAAAATGTGAAAGCGATATCACGCTCACGATCCAGCTGAGATCCAGCTTCAGTGAGCAGGATAAAAAGCTGCAGGAGGAAGCGGCTTACTTCCGGCTGGAGGCGCAAAAGATCGATCAGCAGCTGCAGGACAAAGAGCAGGAGCACGCAGCCCTGTCTGATCAATTGCTGGCACATCGTCGGGAAAATAAGCAGCTGGGTGAGCAGATCGCTCAGCTCGATCAAACGCTCAAAGCGACAGCGGATGCGCTGCAGGCCGCTCAGGCAGAAACTATTGAGGCAATGCGCGAGCAGGCCCGCAACAACAACGAGCGCAGTCGTCTGCGGCAGGAGCTGCAAAATAACGACAGCCGCTTGAAGCGCATCGGCGAAAAAGTCCAGCGGCTGAATGCAGAAAAAGCTCAGCTGGCGCAAGAGTTGTCAGCGTTAGAGGCAGCACTGACTCAGCTGATGGCAGAACATGAACAAGCTCAGCAGCAGAAGCAGGAAAAGAATCGCTTGCAGCAGGCATATTTGGATAAGCGCGAGCAGGCGCGCCGAGCTTTGGAAGAGACGAATGGGCTTTATCAACAGGCCCATTCCCGACTGCAGGCGTTAAAAGAGCTGGAGGAATCAGGGGAAGGCTATCAATTCGGCGTCAAATCAGTGTTGGAGCAAAAAAAAGCTGGTCGTCTGCCTGGTATCATCGGCACAGTGGCTCAGCTCATCCAGGTCCCTGATCATTTGGAGAGAGCGATCGAAACTGTGATGGGAGCAGCGGTGCAAAATATCGTCGTTGAGAGCGACAGTGCTGCCCAGCAGGCGATCCAGTATTTGAAGCAGCACCAAAAGGGGCGGGCAACTTTTTTGCCGCTCAATACGGTCAAAGGCAAAAAGGCAGCAGAGAGACTGGAGGAGCCTAGTGTCTTAGGGCTGGCCGTGGATCTAATCACCTTTGATCCGCAGTATACTGGTGTGATGAATCATTTGCTGGGCAAAGTCTGGGTCGTCAAGGATATGGCATCAGCAGTAGCGATCGGCAAAAAGCATGGCTTTAATTATCGCTTGGTCACCTTGGATGGCGAGCTGCTCACGCCTGGCGGCGCCCTTACCGGTGGTAATTACGCCAAGCAAAAGGGCGGTCTTTTGAGCAGGCAGCGGCAGATCACAGAGCTTGAGGGCAAGACACAGCTCTTTCGTGAACAGCAGAAACAGCACCAAGCACAGCTGGAACAAATGACGCTTCAGTATCAGACTTTGACCACGGAGATCGAGACCCTGAGGGCAGACGAGCAAGCACAACAGCTCAAGCAGCAGGAAGTACAGCAAAAAAGAGAGCAGCTGTTAAAGGAAAAACACCGTCTGTCCAATGAGATCACTATCGAGGAAATGGATGAGCAGCAGCTTGTAAGTGACAAGGCGAGCCTCGAGCAAGCTCTGCAAAAGGAAGAACTGCTGGCCCAGCAGATCATCGGGGGTCAAGAAGCCCTAGCTGAACAGATCGCTGACCTCAAAGCGCAGAGTGCACAGGCAGACGGTCAGCTCAGTGATCTGCAGCAAAAATATCAACAAAGCCAGATCCAATTGGCGACCAGCGAGCAGCGTCAGCATATTTTTTTGGAGCAGGCTCAGCAGCTTAAGGATCAGCGTCAGGAATTCCTGCGCCAGGCCAAGCAAAAAGAGACCGACTTGGAGGCGCTGATGGCACGCTTTGCCAACAAAGATCAGGAGCTGGAGGAGTACAAACGGTTGCTGCAGCAGCTCACTGTCAAGCAGCAAGCGCAGGGCCAGGCTTTGCAGCAGCAGAAGGAGCAGCGGCAAAACCTGCAGGAGACCTTAACAGCTGCCGAAGAAAAGGCCAAGGTCTTGCAGCAGCAGTTAGACCGCGTCAAAGAGCAGCGTTATCAGTTGGATGTGGCGCTGAATAAAGTGCGGCTGCAGATCGAAAACGCTTTGCAGCATTTGAGTCAATCCTTTGAATGCACCTACGAAGAAGCGCTTTTGCGCAAGATCGATATCGATAATGAAAAAGAAGCCCAAAAGCGCATCAGCAAGCTGAAGGCAGCCGTGCAAAACCTCGGCCCGATCAACTTCAATGCCATTGAAGAGCATCAGCAAGTCCAGGAGCGTCTGGTCTTTTTGACGGAACAGATGGAAGATCTGGAGCAGGCTAAGCAGTCCTTGAACAAGGTCATCAAGGAAATGGAGCAGATCATGGCTCAAAAATTCAAAGAGACCTACCAGGTAGTCAACGATACCTTTTCGGAGGTGTTTCGGACCATGTTTGCAGGCGGACAAGCGCGGCTGGAATTATCCACGCCTAACGATTATCTGCTGACAGGTATCGAGATCGTTGCCCAGCCGCCCGGTAAAAAAGAGCAGATCTTATCACTGCTTTCTGGCGGTGAGCGAGCTATGACGGCCATTGCGCTGCTTTTTGCACTGCTTACTGTCAAGCCCAGTCCGTTCTGCATCTTGGATGAGATCGAGGCCGCGCTGGATGAGGTCAATGTAGAGCGTTTTGCCCGCTTTATCAAGGAATATACCAATAAAACGCAGTTCATCGTGATCTCCCACCGTAAGGGCACGATGGAAGCAGCCGATACGCTCTATGGCGTCGCTATGGAAAACAACGGCGTATCACGGCTCATGTCGGTAAAATTGACGGATTATCAATAAGGAGGAAGGTATATGGGATTTTTTGCAAAAGTGAAAGCGTCGCTGGGTTTTGGCGGCAGCAGCAATGAGGAACTGAATGAAAGTTTGACCAAGACCCGCAAGGGGTTCGTGGAAAAGGTCTTTGATGTCTTTACAGGCAAGGAGATCGATGAGGATCTCTATGAAGAATTGGAAGAAGCGCTGATCCAAGGCGACGTCGGCGTCAATACCGCGATCGATCTGGTAGAAAAACTGCGGGAGAGGGAAAAACGCGACAAGATCAAGTATGCCGAAGACCTGCGGCAGGCCTTGGTAGAAGAGATCATCGCTTTGATGGGCAGTGAGACCGAAAGTTTGAATTTGACACGCGGTGAGCTCAATATTATTTTGGTGGTCGGTGTCAATGGCGTCGGTAAGACCACCAGCATCGGCAAATTGGCCAATTATTTGACCAATGAGGACTACAAAGTCATCCTAGGGGCGGCTGATACCTTCCGTGCTGCAGCTAGCGACCAGCTCAAAATTTGGGGCGAACGGGTCGGTGTCGATGTCATTAGTCACCAAGAGGGGGCTGACCCCGCTGCGGTGGTATTTGACGCCATTGCCGCATCCAAATCCCGCAAGGCAGATGTCTTGATCATCGATACCGCAGGCCGTCTGCAGAATAAGGCCAATTTGATGAGCGAGCTGAGCAAGATCCGCAAAGTCATCGACCGCGAAGCGCCTGGTGCGCTGAAAGAAGTGCTTTTGGTATTGGATGCTACTACTGGGCAGAATGCGCTGTCTCAAGCCAAGACCTTTGGCGAAGCCAGCGGTGTGACAGGGGTCATCCTGACGAAGCTCGATGGGACAGCCAAAGGCGGCATCACCATCGGTATTCGTGCAGAATATGATCTGCCCGTCAAAATGATCGGTGTCGGCGAACAGATCAACGATCTGCAGATCTTTGACCCGCAGAGCTTTGCTGCTGCCTTGTTCCTGGATGAGTCAGAGGATGACGAAGAAGCGACCAATTAAGGAGGCCAAAATATGTCCAAGATTTTGCTAAAGAACGTGGATTACCTGACCATGACCCAGCCTACAGTGGAACATGGCGACATTTTGATCGACGGCACACAGATCCGTGCACTGGGAGAGGTTCCAATGGATCTGCTGGCGGGCGGTGATGTTGAGATCATCGACGGTAGCCATACCTTGGCGATGCCGGGCCTGGTCAATACCCATAACCATGCTGCGATGACTTTGCTGCGCAGCTATGCGGACGATATGGAACTGATGCCCTGGCTAACTGAGCGCATTTGGCCTGCTGAAGCCAAGATGAGCGATGAGCATATTTATTGGGGCAGTCTGCTGGCTATGGCCGAAATGATCGCTTCCGGCACCACCACCTTTGCCGATATGTATTCCAGCATGGACCATGTGGCTCAGGCCGCAGCAGAGATCGGCATCCGGGCTGACCTCTCCAGAGGCTGTATCAAAGACACAGATCATGATGACAACAGCATTCGGGAAAACAAAGACCTCTTTGATAAATGGCATGGTCAAGCCGACGGCCGGATCCATGTTCGGTTTGGTCCTCATGCGCCGTATACTTGCCCGCCGGATTATATGACTAAAATCGTTGAGACAGCGCAGGACTGCCAAGCAGGTCTTCATGTGCATGTAGCGGAGACGCAAGATGAGCTGCGGCAGATCCGGGAAGGCTACGGCAAAACGCCTGTCGAATATTTGAATGATCTCGGTGTTTTTGAACGGCCGACCTTAGCGGCACACTGTGTGCATTTGACCGAGCAGGATATGGATATCTTAGCCCAGCGGGGCGTCAGTGTCGCCCATTGTCCTGTCAGCAATATGAAGTTAGCCAGCGGCACAGCCCCAGTCCCTCAGCTATTGGCTAAAAATATTACCGTTGGTTTGGGCACTGACGGAGCCTCCAGCAACAATAGCATGAATCTCATGCGCGATCTTAGCGTCTGCTCCTTTTTGCATAAGCTCAACAGCATGGACCCGACTGCGCTTGATGCCTATGACATCCTGCGTATGGCGACCATCGGCGGGGCCAAAGCCCTGGGATGGGATCAAGAGATCGGTACGTTGGAAATAGGCAAAAAAGCCGATGTGATCCTTATCAACTTGGAAGCGCTGCATTATTATCCGCATAACAATATCATTTCGGATATGGTCTATTCCTCACAGGGTGCTGATGTCAAGACGACCATCATCAATGGTCAGATCATCATGCGTGACCGCCGTTTCACCAAGCTCGATCTGGACAAGGTCAAGGCTGAGATGAGCCAGGCCGCACGTGCGATCACCCAAAACTAGATCACGACAAAAAGAGTGCCTCAAGCAGTTATTCATCAGCTGCTTGAGGCACTCTTTTGTATTAATGCGGCAGGACGGTATAGCCGCCGTAGACGATGAGCAGACCGATTAGGATCAAGGCGGCTGCCACGACAGCATAGCGGATCAAGCCTTTGCGTTCGCCTAACTGTTCCTGATACATCACGAGCTTGTCTGGCATTTCACCAGAGCGCTGCCCGAGATTGAGCAAAATAATATTTTGCACGCCGAGATAACAAACTAAGAGACCGAAAGATATATATCGATAGGCTAATTCGATCGATGGGACCAATAAAAGCAGTGCCCAGAGAGCCATTAAAAAATAAAAGACTCGCTTGCTGATCTTATAAAACTGTTTCATGTCTTATCCTCCTCAGTGTCCAATTATTTCATTATACACTGTTT
>CABVBB010000155.1 GCA_902496505.1 uncultured Peptococcaceae bacterium | reverse complement strand
AAAGACCCAAGCCGCAAAGCCTGTGATGAACATGGCCAGCGTGCCCAGCATGAACGGCGCACCCAAGATCGCCCCCACGCCGATATGCACCGCATCCATCCCCCCGCTCAAAAAAGCCACCATAGGCACGATGGATTCCGGCAGCGCTGTCCCCACTGCCGCCAAAAGATTACCGACCACGCCCTCCGATAAGCGCAATCGCTTCCCCAGCCATTCCACTGCATTGGTGAAAAGTTCTGCTCCGATCAATATGGTCAACAGCCCCAGCAGCAAATGCACGACCATGTCCCCATCTCCTTACCTTTTTTCATGTAAGGTATGTATATGTGCCGCCTTGCTCAAGTATGACCATCAATGGATCTCCTCTTCCGTCTTGACGGCCTCCTCTGCCTGCCGCCGTTTCATCAGATAAATGCTGCCGTCACTGCTGAGACTGGCGAAAAAGACCTCCTTCACATCGTGGACGCCCCGCCGCCGCAGACGCTTCATCAGCCATGCCTCGTCCAGATCAGCATCTGCTAAGCCCTGCTTGTTCACTTCACCATCATCGATGAGCGTCAGCGGTATGCCGCCCGCAGATGCCGGCAAGCGCAGATCGTCCCGGGTCACCGCCTGCTTAGGCGTCTTTAAAGAAACGGTCAGATCGCCGGAAGTCTCCAACACCGCATAATCCACATCATTCACGTCAAAAACATTGCGCTGCCGCAGCTGCGTCAAGAGATCATCGATATTGTAGCGCGCCTTGCGCATCTCGCCCAGCTGCATCTTGCCTTGGGCAATGAGCACATTGGGCCGGCCATAGATCAAGCGGCGGAAGCGATTGCTTTTGAGGCAGAGGATGGACGTGCTCACCTGCAAAAAAGTGATCAAACCCAGCGGCAGGAGCGCCTGCGGGATGGAGATCGCCTCATTGGTGATCGGCAGCGTAGCCAGATCAGCCATGAGGATCGCGACCACAAAATCTATCGCCGACAGCTGGCCGATCTCCCGCTTGCCCATGATGCGCGTAGCCGCCAAGAGCGCCAAATAAACGATCAATACCCGTCCGATGAATAACTGCATGCTCCCCGCTCCTTTCTCCCCAGATCATCAGCACGATTGGACAAGTCTGACCGAATCGGTTATAATAGAGCTATCATTTGACCTGGAGGGATATTCCATTGAATACACTTGAAATCATCGCCGTCGTGCTCATCGTCGTCTCCGCCGTCTTCAAAGGCTTGGCGCTGCGTAATCTATCCAACCAAAACCTGGAATTCGACGTCCGCAAAAAAAAATATATGCAGATGAATATCCTCAGCTATATTTTTCTGGTTCCCGGCGTGATCCTTTTGATCTATCTGTACTTTTTTGCTTCATAAAAAAATCAGGGTGCCGACAGCTCCGCCATTGACGTGCTGCCGACACCCTGATTTTTTTTGTGGCCGTTTGAAATGCAGAGTTTGGTTAGTTATTGGCGCCCAATTTTTCTTTGCCGATACGCAGCACCAAATTCGCCACAGTCATTTTTTCATTGTCCGAGGCAACTTCCCACATTTCTTTCATCAGCGCTTCCTCAGGAGAATCCGGCTTCACGAACTGGCCCATCAGATTGCCGATGCTGACCATACCTTTGGCCATCATCTCATCACTGACGCCATGCTTTTGACCGTCTACGATCACATTGGCCAATTCCTTCGGAAACTCACTGACATCAAAACTTTTCTTTTTGCCGCTAAACATTATCGACCACCTCCACTACCTATTGTGGTCGCTTGTCCCTAGCCCTATGCTGGCAAAATTTTGCCGCGTCTCATCCCAGCGCCTGCCGCTCCTTGCCGCGCAGCAAAAATAAGGCCAGACAAATCCCTGCAAAAGCGATCCCCGCTGGATAAGCGATCGTCGTCGATAAGCCAAAACCCTCCGGCGCCTGCAGGATATAGGTCATACACACTGCCGACATAAAGACAGCCGGCACCATAGCGATCAAAAAATAGCCCGTTCCCCGGCGCGCCCGGTAAAGATATACTGCCACTGCCCACAGCGTGACCATCGCCAGCGTTTGATTGCTCCAGGAAAAATACCGCCAGATGATCTGATAATCAAATTGACCGATCACCGCGCCCGCAGCTAAAAGCGGCACCGTCAGCCACAAACGGGAGACGATGGTCTGCTGATCCTTATGCAGCCAATCCGCCAGCGTCAGCCGCGCACTGCGAAAGGCCGTATCACCAGAAGTGATCGGACAGGCGATAACGCCGATCATGGCCAAGACACCGCCGATCGGGCCCAAGACCTGCGTGCAGACTTCAAAGACCACGCCATTGGCCGTGCCGACATTGATAGCCGCCAAAAGCCCGCCTGTTCCATTATAAAAAGCTACACCAGCCGCTGCCCAGACGAGAGCGATCGCGCCCTCCGCCACCATAGCGCCGTAAAAAACGCTGCGGCCGTGCTTTTCTGTCCGCAGGCAGCGCGCCATCATCGGCGACTGCGTGGCGTGGAAGCCTGAGATCGCTCCGCAGGCCACAGTCACGAACATAAACGCCCAGATCGGTTTGCCCTCTGGGTGCAGATTGCCAAAATTATCCCACAGCTCTGGCAGCGGGTAGCCTTTGACCATCAGTCCCGCACCCACACCCACTGCCATGATCAGCAGACAGATGCCAAAAAGCGGATAGATCCGGCCGATCACTTTATCGATAGGCACAAAGGTGGCGATAAAAAAGTAAATGAGGATGACCACCAGCCAAAAATTTTTCGACAGCCCTTCCGGTGTGAGCATTGCCAATAACCCTGCCGAGCCTACTGAAAAGACTGTCCCCACCATGACCAGCAGCACCGCCGTCCAAATGGTCATCACCTGACGCACCGGTCTGCCCAGATATTTGCCGATCAGCTCCGAGACACTGGCGCCTTGGTGGCGCATAGAGAGCATCCCAGTCAAATAATCATGCGTCGCTCCAGCAAATATGCTGCCCAAAACGATCCATAAGTAAACGACCGGTCCCCACAGCGCTCCCATGATCGCACCAGTGATCGGACCCAGCCCGGCAATATTGAGGATCTGGATCAAAAAAACTTTCCAGGTCGGCAGTTCTACAAAATCCACGCCATCCGCCATCGCTTGAGCAGGCGTTGGCCGTTCATCCGGGCCGAAAGCCCGCTCCACGACCTTGCCGTATATCAGATAACCTGCTATAAGTGCTGCCAGTGCCAGTAAAAATGTGATCATCGCTTCCTCCGCATTAAAATGAAATAAATTTTATGTCTAATGATGGATGAATTTTTTCTTCATCCCCTCATCTTTAAACAAAAATGCCATCGGTACGCACAGCATCAAAACGATCCACGAATAAAACGTGATATCATTGATCGCCGTACACTGCACCTGACGCAATTGTTCCACAGCGCCCAGCTCGACGGCCATCTGCTGATCCAGATAGATCATTTCCCGCAGATTGAGGATCGAGGTGAATACGCTCAAAGACAGCGTCGTGATCAGCTGTCTCGTCCAGCCCATCAAAGCCGAGCCATGTCCCGCCAAAGCAGGCGGCACTGCGCTCATGGCATAGTTATTGATGATCGGCGACATAAAGCCCAGCGCCAAATATCTAAGCGAGAGCCACAGCAAAATATAGGCCACTGTCGTCACCACTGTGAAACGGCTCAGATTGAACGTGCTCACCACCAGGACAGCCATGCTCACCACCAGCAGCAGTCTGCTGGAAACATATTGATTGACCTTGCCCGCTACTGGCGAAGCAAAGCCCATGATCATCGTTGGGATCAAGAGCACCAGCCCTGCGTGCAGCGCGTCCAACATGAGCACATCCTGCAGATAGATCGCCATCAGAAACGGTGACAAACACAGCGCGATATTCATCGAGCAGTTCATCACCAAGCCATAGGTGAAATGCCGATAGCGGAACGCTTCAAAATTGAGCATCGGCGCCTTCATGCGCAGCTCATGCCAGACAAAACCGCCCAGCATGCCGCCGCCCAAGAGGATGCCGCCCAAAAAGGACGGTGACAGCCAGCCCCAGGTATTGCCATTGCTGAAGCTGAAGAGCAGGCTCACTGTACCCACCATGACTAAAAGCACGCCTATAATATCCACATGACCCTCTTTGTCCAGATACTGCGCCGGTACATTGCGCACCACCATCACCATAGCCAGGATAGCCACCGGGATATTGAACCAAAATATACTGCGCCATCCCCAATAGGTGAGCAGCGCACCGCCAAAAGACGGCCCGATCGCAAAGCCAAACGAGTTCATCATGGAGATGACCGCCATGGCCATCAGCTGCCGCTCTCGGGAAATAAACTGATAAACGATCGTCGTCGTCACCGGCATCAACAGACCGCCGGCGATCCCCTGCACGATACGGAAAAAGATCAGCACACCGATCTGATTCGCCAAGCTGCAGCCCAGCGCTGTCACTGCCAGCAGAGCCATGCCAGTCAGATACACCTTGCGGCAGCTGAAGCGGTCGCCCAAAAATCCCACTAACGGCGTCACCAGCCCCGTCGTCAGCATATAGCCTACCACTACCCACTGCACCGTGACCAGATTGGTATCAAAGACCTTGACAAACGTCGGCAGCGCAATGTTGATAATGCTGGAATTGACCAGCGCCAAAAAAGTCCCGATCATCACCGAAATGATGATCCGCCACTCCTTCCTGGCATTTTCTTTGACAGCCTCTGCACCCACAATGATTCCTCCTTATTTTTTGTCTCCCCATATTGTAACAGACTTTGACAAGGTGAGTTCATAAGGATTCTTGATAGTATATGCAGCAGGCTGCTCACTCCCCGCTTCAAAAAGCTTCTTCTGGCCAAAGCTCGATCAGGACCACTTCCGGCCGATTGAAAACGCGCGGCAGATAATTTTTGCACAATCCGCGGCTGACGATGAGCGTCGTCTCTCCCAGATCATAGCGGCCGCCGGCATAGCGCGGCAATAAGCCCTGCTGCGGCGCGAAAAGCCCATTGATCAGCCCTGGGAAGCGGACTTGTCCGCCGTGCGCATGGCCCGCTAAAACGAGATCAAAGCCGCTGTCGCGGTAAGCGTCTGCCCGTTCCGGCCGATGCGTCAGCAAGATGCGATACGCTTCCGCTGTCCCAGCTCTCTGACAGTCCTTCAGCTGATCTGACCACGCATCCGTCCCAGCCGCCTCCAGACAAACGGGATCTTCCACGCCGGCGATCTCCAAGCGCTGCCCTCCAATGTCCGCCTGGACCAGCTGACCTGAGAGCACTGTCACCTCAGCCTCACGAAACATTGTTTTTATCGTCTCCAATTGACCGGAACGGCATTCATGATTGCCCGTGACATAAAAACACGGATACTGACTGCCGATCTGTCCAATGAGTGATGTGATGCCTTGATGCGGCACCACATCATCAGCCATGTCGCCAGCCATCAGCACCCCATCCGGCGCCGCTTTACGCAGCATCTGGATCAGCTGTGCCTGGTCTTTTCCATAAAATGTACTGTGCAGATCCGTTAACACCGCCAATCGCACCGGCGCCGTCACTTTTGGCGTTACTTGGGTGTAGCGCCTGACGATGAGCTTTTTGCTGAGTCCCAAAACGGCCAGCAAACTGCCGCCCACCGCCAGCGCAGCTTTCCCATATATATCTTTCATGACCTCATCCCTCTTTTCGTTTCAAAAAAACGGCATAGCCGCTTAATGTGGTTATGCCGTTTTTCTGCAATTTTTATGCTGCTTTATTTGCCTGTGAAGGCATCGTGCAGTGTATCGCGGATGCCCAGCTTGTTCTCGGCGATATTGCCGTAGCCATAGAAGATGCTGCCTTTGACATTGCCTAGGCTTCTATTGTACTGGATCTGCTTCAGGAGTTCGTCAGGCTGCTGCCAAGCGGCGTTTTGACTGGTATCGCCCACCTTATAGGCCGCGTGACCGATGTAAAGCTTGGTATTGCTGCCCTTGACCACATCGCTCCACCAGGAGGCAATGGTAGCATAA
>CABVBB010000154.1 GCA_902496505.1 uncultured Peptococcaceae bacterium | reverse complement strand
CAAAAGGTGTTTTTAAACCCACAAAGAACCACGCGCCAAACGGCGAGAATCGATGCAGCGCCCCGCAGAAAAGCGTGGCGCGAGGCACCCAAGTGACGCAAAGCCAAAGCGGCCTGCACCCCACCAAAAATGCGTGGGGCGGGTCGTGAAGACTTTTCGTTACTTGGATAACGACGAAATGTGCAATTCTCGCCGTTCTGTGCCCCTGATTAAGAGAGTTCTTTTTTGGTGCCGCTGGCTTTCAGCGCATCCAAATTCTGCAGCGCCAGGCCGGTGCCGATGGCCACGCAGGAGATGGCGTCATCAGGGATATGGGTAGGCAGTCCGGTGCGTTCGGAAATGAGGATATCCAGACCATGCAGCAGAGAACCGCCGCCGGTCATGACGATGCCGCGGTTCATGATGTCGCCGGCTAGTTCCGGCGGAGTCTTCTCCAGCACTTCTTTGACCGCTGCGATGATGTCCTCGACCTGCTCGGTGATGGCTTTATTGATCTCTTCGGCAGTGACGGTGACGGTCTTCGGCAGACCGGTCATCAGATCGCGGCCTTTGATCTCAGCAGAAGCGCCCTCCCGTTCTTTGGGATAAGCGGTGCCGATCTCTTTTTTGACTTCCTCAGCGGTACGCTCGCCGATGACCAGATTGAAATAGCGGCGGATATAGCGTACGATGGCTTCGTCAAATTTGTCGCCGCCGACGCGGATGGATTTGCTGCAGACCACGCCGCCCAGAGAAAGCACAGCGATGTCAGTGGTGCCGCCGCCGACGTCAACGACCATGCTGCCATTCGGTTCGGCAATGTCGATGCCTGCGCCCAAGGCCGCAGCCACAGGCTCTTCGATCAAGTAAGCTTCCTTAGCGCCAGCAGCCAGAGCGGCCTGCTTGACGGCACGTTCCTCGACACTGGTCACCCCAGAAGGGATGCAGATCATCACGCGGGGCTTGAAGAACGTCTTCTTGCCTACGGCTTTGCTGATAAAATATTTGAGCATTTTTTCGGTCACGTCATACTCTGCGATCACGCCGTCGCGCAAGGGACGGATGGCCACGATATTACCGGGTGTACGGCCGAGCATTTCTCTGGCCTCTGCCCCCACAGCAATGACCCGATTGGTATTATTATCAATGGCGACTACAGACGGCTCATTGAGCACGATGCCTTTTTTCTTGACATATACCAGCACGCTGGCTGTTCCCAAGTCAACTGCAATATCTTCTCCTGTAAAAAGCATGGTTAATTCTCCTTTGGCTCCAATTTATTCATGGATTTGGCTTGTCATATTATTTTACGCCTATTTACGGGCTGAATCAACAACATTTTAATGACAGATTCTGCTTTTTTGCCGTTTGCTCGTCATTTTTCGCCGTGCTGGCCTCAGCCGCTTCCATCTGGTACTATTTACCTTTAGTCTGCCCGTTTTCTGCGCGGTCCAGACCCCTATGATGCAAAGATAGGGAGCGGCGTCAACACGTCACTCCCTATCTCTTATTTATGCTTCCAGTGCAGCCAAAGCGCTGTCGATGCGCTTCATCACCCGGTCGTAGCCCATGACCTGCTGGATGCTCCAGAGGTCGGGGGAATTGGTCCGGCCGACGATGGCCAGACGGATAACGCCCATCACATCGCCGATGTGGCCTTTGTACTGGTCAGGGTTTTTCTTATAATCCTTGGGTTTGGCGGCATAGCCCATGCCAGTGGCCATGTCCTTCATCTTGCCGAACCAGACTTCATCATCGTCTGCAAAAATGTAGTGCGCCTTATACGCTTCCAAAATGGTGCGGATATCCTCTGCGCTCAAGTGCTCAGAGTAATCATCTTCCCGTACATAATGATCATCGAAGCAGTACGCGATGAACTCAAAGATCTGCTTAGCGTAAATGAGGTCCTTACGCGGCTTATCCCCGCTGCGGCCGATATCCAAAAGTCCCTCGACCATCTGCCGCTCTTGGGCCAATTCCTGATAAGCCTCGGGCTTGTGGTCCTTCGCCCAATCCAGCAGAAATTCATAAATATCCGCTGCGCTCATCTCGGCCATGACGTCCTTAGCGATGTCATTGAGCTTATCGAGGTCGAACAATGCGCCGGACTTGCCCATCTTCTCCATCGTCACATTGAACTCTGTGGAAGGGGTGTGGGGATTGGCCAGACGCCATTCCTCATAGTTGGAATTGAGGATGGTCATCAGGTATTCGCGCACAGCCTGCGGATGATAGCCTAAGCTGCGGTAATAATCCAAGCCCAGCTCCGGATCCTTGCGTTTGGACAGTTTGCGCCGCGTGGCACCGTCCTGCTTCATCAAATGCGCCGTGTGGCAATAGATGGGCAGCGGCCATTCCAGCGCCTGGAACATCTCTACGTGCGCCGGCAGGGTGGACAGCCACTCTTCACCGCGCACCACATGGGTCGTCCGCATGAAGTGGTCGTCCACGACATGGGCGAAATGATACGTGGGGATACCGTTTTGCTTCAAAAGCACGATATCCTGCTGATTGGCCGGCAGGCTCAACGCACCGCGGATAGCGTCCTCGACCAAAATGGTGTCACCGCGGTAGGTGGAGCGCAGACGGACGACGTATTTTTCGCCAGCTGCGATCTTGGCTGCCGCTTCCTCCAGCGACAAATGGCGGCAGACTGCCCAAGTGCCGTAATAACCGATATTTGCCTTCTGTGCTTCCTGCGCTGCCCGGCTGGCGGCCAGCGTCTCCTCAGAGCAGAAGCAGGGGTAAGCCAGACCTTTGGCCACTAATTCCTTGGCCACCGCCTGATAGACGTCCTTGCGCACGCTCTGCTGGTAAGGGCCGTACGCGCCGATCTCGCCGGTGATGGTCGCACCCTCGTCGAAATGGATGCCGAAATAATCCAGAGAGGTGATCAGCGTTTCTACAGCGCCCTCTACTTCACGCTTATCATCTGTATCTTCAATGCGCAGGAAAAAAACGCCGCCGCTCTGATGGGCCAGACGTTCATCAGCCAGCGCTCCGTATAGATTACCCAAATGGATGAAGCCTGTGGGGCTTGGCGCCAAACGCGTGACCCGCGCACCCTCTGGCAGATCTCTCTGGGGATAGAGCCCTTCATAATCCGCAATCGTTTTTGTTATCTGGGGAAACATCAGCTCGCTTAAGCCTTGATAATCCATGATCCCATCTTCCTCTCCAACATCATTGATTTCATAAAAAAATAGAACGGCTGCCTGCGCGTCCGTCCTACTCTTTGCTAGTAGCCCGTAGGGGAATCGAACCCCTGATTCCACCGTGAGAGGGTGGCGTCTTAACCCCTTGACCAACGAGCCATATTCATTTGCAATGTGTATATTATATACGGGGATCTATCGTTTGTCAATCACCATTTTTCATTTTTTTCAGCAAAACTTGCAGGACGGGGCCAAATAGCGTATGATAAGGAAAACACACCCAAAAGGAGTGACTTTTTATGAAAGCATTGGTCACCGGCGCCAGCTCAGGATTAGGCTGGGATATGGCCCGCATCCTGGATGACATGGGCATCGACGTGATCTGCGTGGCCCGCAGAGAGGAACGCTTAGCCGAGCTCAAGGCGCTGCTCTCGCCCAGCGCGCAGGTACGTGTCTGCGATCTGTCCGAAAAGGACGCCTGTCTGGCGCTCTATCAAGCGCTCAAGGACGAAAACATCGATATCTTGATCAATAATGCCGGCTTCGGCGTCTACGGGCCTTTTGACGAAAGCGATCTGGACCAGGAGCTTGCCCTCATCGCCACCAATATCCAGGCCGTACACATCCTGACGAAATGTTTCCTCCAGGATTTCAAGGCCCGCGATCATGGCTATATCTTGAATGTGGCCTCTTCGGCGGCTTTTCTGCCCGGACCGCTCTTGGCTTCCTATTACGCGTCCAAGGCTTATGTGCTGCGCTTGAGCGAAGCCATTGCCGAAGAACTGCGCCGCGATCACAGCGCGGTAAGCATCAGCGTCCTCTGCCCCGGACCGGTCAATACGGAATTCAACCAGACCGCAGGCGTCCGCTTCAGCGTGCCAGGGCTCAGAAGCTACCCAGTGGCCCGCTACGCCATCGAGCAGATGTTTCGCCGCCGCCTGATCATCATTCCCGGGCCGCTGATGAAACTGGCGCACATGCTGACGCCGCTGGTGCCTGAGCGTCTTTTGGTGCGTATCGCCTACCATTTGCAGCACCGCAAGGGCAGCCCGCACAAATCCTTCCGCCCCAGATCCCGTTCCTAAGGAGTTCGTCATGAGTGAAAAACTGCGATTAGATAAATTGCTCAGCCACATGGGGCTGGGCACCCGCAAAGACGTCCGTACCCTGATCAAGCAGGGGCGGGTCAGCGTCAATGGCATGACCGCCAAGAAACCGGAGCAGTCCATCGATCCGGCTGCCGATCAGATCCTCTGCTGCGGCCAGCCGGTCATTTACGAACCGTTCATCTATCTGATGATGCACAAGCCCGCCGGGTACTTGAGCGCTACCGAAGATATGCGCGATCCCACGGTCATGGCGCTGTTGCCCGAGCCCTACAGCAAAATGGAACTTTTCATCGCCGGCCGGCTGGATAAAGACACCGAGGGCTTTTTGCTGCTCACGAACAATGGTCAGTTCGCTCATAATATGCTCTCGCCCAAAAAACACGTGCCCAAGACCTATTATGCCAAGATCGACGGCCTGGTCACAGCAGAGGACGCCGCCGCCTTCGCCCAAGGGCTGACCTTAGAGGACGGCACGCTCTGCCAGCCAGCGGAACTGACCATCGTCCAGGCCGGTGCTGTATCCGAGATCCTGCTCACCATCACCGAAGGCAAATTCCACCAGGTCAAGCGGATGTTTGAAGCTGTGGGCAAAAGCGTCACCTATCTCAAACGGGTGCAGATCGGTCAGCTGCCGCTGGATGAGACGCTCCCCCTCGGCCAGGTCAAGAAACTCAGCCCCGCAGACGTGGCCCTGATCGGCGCGTCGCTTACTTAAATAACCGCCAATAGAAAAGCGTTTTGGTCCTCGTGCCAAAACGCTTTTTTATTCTGCCGTCAATCCTGGGTCATATAAAGTTCCTGACAGATCTCGATAAACGTCTGCACATACGGCAGCTGCCTGCTTTCGTCATTGACCACCAAGGCCACCGCGACCTTGATATTGTCTCGTACAGGGATCATCGCCAGCCGTCCCATGCCTTCGTCAAAGGAATGCTTCGTCCCTACAGCGATGGCGTTCTCCCCTGTCATCAGCTGATAGAAGGTGCTGAGGTTATTGGTCACGCATTTGATGGGCGGGGAGGGCATGATGCTGCGCATGACCTTGTAGGGTGCAGACTCTTCCTTGCCCTCCGGCGCGTAAAGCACCACGTTGTATTTGAGCAGACTTTTGAGGGTGATGCTGTCGTACTTCCTGCGCAGGGGACTGTCTTCCGCCACCCAGGCTACGATAGGCCGTTCCCGGAGCGGGATGAGCTCTACGCCGTCCGCCGGCGCAAGCTGCAATTGTGGCACCTGCGGCGAGGTCAGCACTTGGCCGATGGCGTTTTTCTCCTCTTTGACCCGCTCCAATACCGCTTGACAGCTCATCTCCTGCAGCAAAATATCCACGCCGGGATACTGAGCCTGCAGCAAATGGATGATGCGGCCAATGAGCTGCGGATTGAGGCTGGGCAGGCAGTAGAACTTGAGCTCGCCGGTCAGCTGCTTATCCGCCAGCACGGGCTGGAAGGACGCCAGCAAGGCGTGGAATTGGCGGCTGATAGCCTCCATCTGCGGCAATGCCTGCCGACCCGCCTCTGTCAGCTCTATTCCCAACCGCGTCCGCTCCACCAGCTTGACGCCGCATTCCTCCTCCACGGCGCTGATGATCTGGCTGAGATACTGATGATTGAGGTGCAGTTTCTTGCTGGCTTTGTTGATAGAACGGCATTTGATCACTTCCAGCAGATAGTCCAGATGCTCTGTTTTCATACGCATTCATCTCCTTATCGTCCCATAATGCAGCGTTGGCTTCACTCTGCCCGCTT
>CABVBB010000153.1 GCA_902496505.1 uncultured Peptococcaceae bacterium | reverse complement strand
GTATTTTTTTGTGCTTTAGATATAATTCCAGGGTTGTTCCAAAACTTATAAGTATTGCGACAACAGATGTCTGACCATTTGGCGGAAAGGAGGAAGGATGCGGGACAGCTCGGCTATTTTTCCAAGCACTTATGTCGTTTATTAAAAACAAGAGCAGTCCTGGGCCGAATGTAAAGCAATATACAGCACTTATTTCTCAGCAGGAATTTGAAGGAGGGTTTATCCAATGGCAGTACAAACAGCTACAGTAAAGAAATTTGACGTAAAATGGATCCACTATGCGATCACTGCTATTATCGTTTTCGGCAGTCAATTTTTGCCGCAGATGGGGCCGATCACCCCAATGGGCGGCGCCGTCTTAGGCACTTTTATCGGCGTTATCTACGGCTGGACATTTTTGGATATGCTTTGGCCCAGCATCATCGGCTTGATCGGCTTGGGCTATGCAGTAGGCATGACCAATGTCTTAGGCGCCAGCTTCGGCAGCCCGATCATCCCGATGATCTTGATGACTTTTGCGACCTTGACTGTCATGACCGAGACCAAGCTCACGGATGTTATCGCCAAATTGTTCGTGGCCAATCGCTTCACGAAGGGTCATCCCTGGATGTTCGTTTTCTTCTTCATGCTGGGCGGCTACTTCTGCGCTCAGATCAATGTCTTTGTTTCGATGATCTTAATGAGCAGCATTTTGCTGGATATGTGCAAGAAATTAGGCATCAAGCCTTTCACACCATTCCCAGCTGTCATGCTGGCCGGCTTGGCACTGAGTATCCAGATGGGTCAGATCATGATCCCCTTCCGCGGCACAGCCCTGACCTTGGTCGCTGCCTACAATGCGATGACTGGCAGCATGCCGAACTTCATTTTGTACATGGCTTTCATCATCCCTATCGGTATTTTGATGTTGGTGCTCTACACCTTGATCTGCCGCTTCGTTTTCCGCATTGATGTGGAACCGCTGAAAGCGATCAATGATGAGACTTTTGGCCCCAAGGGCAAAATGACCAAGGACCAAAAGATCGCACTGTTCTTCTTATTCTTCATGATGTTCATGCTCTTGGCGACCAGTATCCTGCCGAAGACGTGGATCATCACCATCTTCTTGAACAAGATCACCATGTTTGGCCAGGCAGCCATCGTTATTTTGGTCTACATGCTGGTGAAAAAAGAAGACGGCACCAAATTCTTCAACTACAGCTACTGTGCTGCTAAAGGCGTATCTTGGGATGCTATCTTTATGACGGCTTTCATCATGCCGGTCTCCAACTTCATGACCGCAGAAGGCACAGGCATCAAAGAAGGGCTGTCTATGCTCTTAGCACCATTGAGCAATTTCTCACCGATCATCTTTATCGTTTTGGTCATGCTCTTTGCTGGCATCGTCACCAATATCGCCAACAACGTCGTTTTGGCAGTGGTCATCCTGCCGGTCGTCGTGACCTTTGCTGGACAGATGGGCATGGCGCCTCTGGGTGTCGCCTGCATCCTCTTCATCGTTACTCAGCTGGCGCTGTTCACACCGGGCGCTTCTGTTTTCTCCGGCATGGCCTTTGCTCAGTCAGACTGGGTCAAAGCACCGATGATGATGAAATACGCGGCCATTGCCGTTGTGATCATGATCGTCCTCTGCTTAGTCGTAGCTATCCCCTTTTCTTACGTGCTGTTCTAAGCAATACTCTTATAAAAAAGCACATCCTTTCCCTACTCCCACGGGGAAAAGATGTGCTTTTTTTGATGGGGTTTAAATGATCACCAGAGGAGATTGCCCAAGGGGATGCCGACGACGGTCAGAATGATCCAAGAAAGGAGGAGCGTGCTGTTTCGACTAAGTATTGCAGTTGTTCCATGCGCATGGAGAGCGCCTCCTTGAAGATGAGATCAAGTCATGCGGAGCAAAGTTTCGACGAAGCGGTCGATGGTGGGATTGTCCAGTGCATCGCGGTGGATGCAGTAGCTGCTGTAGAAGGGGATGTGTTCTTTGAGGGGGATGGTAACGATGCTGCCGCCGTAGTCATTGCCAAAAAGCGGAGGCATGTAGTTATTCACCTTGACAGCGATGGAGACGGCCTGATCATCGCTGACCAGCTGGGAGGAGACGAAGGGATTGTAGGTGGGCCAGATGCGCGGCTGACCGAATTGTTCAAAGTAGCCCAGCAGCCGTTCGCCGCTGCTGGTGCCCAGATCGTAAAGCGCCAGCGGATAAGCAAGCAGCGAGCGCAGAGAGAGACTGCTTTCCTGCGCCAGGGGATTGGCTTTGTTCACCCGGGCGAAAAAGGTGTAAGTGAGGATCTCTACATACACTAACGGCGAATCCTCCGTCGTTTGCGGCGGCAGGTGGTCATAATGAGCGATCAGCCCGATATCCGCCCGCTTCTCCAGCACAGCCGCCTCGATCTCCTGCCGCGTCATCTCCGCGATCCGCAGATCGATCTGCGGGTGGAATTTGTGAAAGTGGCTCACCACCTTGGGCATGATCAAAAGATTGATGCCATGGTCCGTCGCCACCTGCAAAGTACCCGTCAGCCGAGTCTCCTTCTCCGCTTCGATCTTCAGCTTGAGGTAATCTAGACCACTCAGCACCTGCTCTGCCCAACTGATCACTTCCTGCCCTATCGGCGTCGGGAATACCCCCTGATATGTCCGCTCCAAAAGCTTCACATCCAACTCTTTCTCCAAAGTTTTGATCGACGTGGACAACGTCTGCTGAGCAATATGCAGCTTCTCCGCCGCCACATTCATCGACCGCCGCTTAGCCACCTCGCAAAGATATTCCAACTGCTCGATACGCATACCCACCGATCCTTTCTGAAGAGAGCAAAAAAGTTTAAGAAAGATCCAACTAAATTAAAAACATCTGCAAGTTCCTTATCAGTGCCAAATCATCCATCGCCCCCTCAGGCCCGCGAGGATAAAAGGGCTGCCCAGATCCTCACTGCTGCTGGTATTCTTCAGCGATGATGGTCTTGAGCGCCTCTAGGTCATGCACCAGCAGGCCTTTGCCGCTGCGGGTGATGATCCGATCTTTTTCCAGATGCGTCAGGCATTTGACAACGTTGGCCTTGTGGGTGCCGATGAAGAATGCCATATCGTTGCGGCTGGGCAGCTGGCGGATGATGATGCTGCCGTCTTCATCGGCCAGGGTGCTTTCCTGCGCCAGATTGTAGAGGAGTTTGCAGAGTTTGCCTTTGTTGCTGGCACCGCCGATGTCCAAGATCCGCTCAGCCATGATGCCCAGGCGGCGGTGCGTGCTGGCCCAAAGTTCGTCAAAGAGATGATACTCATAGATGATGGCGTTGAGCAGCTTTTGGGTATTGAGAAAATAGATCTCGCATTCCTCCGTGGTCTCCAGCATCATGGAAATATTGGGATAGCCGCAGGTGCAGGAATTTTTAGGCGCCAGATAAAAAAGCAGGCGCTCAATGCCGGCTTCGTTGAAGATAAATATTTTGGCTTGGCCTCGGTAGAGGTAGATGCTGTCGCCGGAAGCCGCGTCCAAAACGATGCGGGTATTCTTGGGATAAATGCGGATCGCCGCAGCGTTTTGCTGCATCAATAGGTCTTTTTGCGCCAGAGGCAGCTTGTCCCATGGCGTTTCATCAAAAAAAGGAGCATGGATCTCCATGATCGTCACCTCGTTTTTAAGTCAGCCGTTTTTTTAAACGACGCCAATAATAGATCAAGGGGACGAATACCGCCAGCATAAAGAGGATGAGAAACCACAGCGGCAGTCTGTCCAAATGGTAGGAAGCGTAAATGATATAGCCAAAGCCCAGAGCAATAGCCAGATCCAATAGGCACAGCATGCTGCGCATCTGCTGATAGGTCCAAACGACCGTCTCCGCGGTGAAGGGATAGGGCACGTTCCAGATCTTGGGGAAGCACAGCAGGATAACAATGCCAAGATAGAGCAGGATGTCCAGGGCTAAAAGCGGCAGCAGGCTGTTCTTGCTGCCCCAGGCGTTGGCCTGACCGTCGAGGCCGTAGTGGGTGGGGATGATGGTGTCGATCTCCGGCCACTCATACCACAGCAGGCCGATCGTGGCAAGCACACAGAGGCTGCCCAAAATGAGCGAGGCGATCTGCAGGGGCGTGAAGGGGATCTTATCCGGAATAAGCTGACGCATTTCCTGCAATTCTTTGTAGGTGGGGGCGTGTTTGTAAGCCATGGTGTTCCTCCTTTGGGGATAGTGAATAGTTTCATTATAGCATAAGTGCGCCGCTTTGGGATCATGGAAGCGCGCAAAAGCCGGCGATTTCTAAAGGGAACCATCAGCAATTTTTTCTTCAAACCAGCGGAAAAGAATGGTATACTAAAACAGGCCGCGTCGATCGTGTACGCAGCCTTTGGCAAATCGACAAACTGGGGTGACAAAAAGCAATGGAAGTTAAACAACAATCAAGCGCCGCGGGTGAGTACAAGCGGGGGCTTTATCATGGTGCCTCGATCGGACTGGGCTATTTCGCGGTATCGGCAGCCTTTGGCATGCTGGCGGTGAGCTGCGGGCTGTCGCCGGGGCTGGCGCTTTTGATCTCAGTGACCAACTTGACCTCAGCGGGACAATTCGCCGGACTGGCGCTGATCGGTGCGGGCGGCTCGCTCATCGAGATCGCCGCCACGGTTTTCGTGATCAATATCCGCTATGTGCTGATGAGTCTGTCGCTCTCGCAGAAATTGAGCGGCCTGGTGAAATTTTGGCAGCGGTTCATCATTGCCCACGGCGTGACCGATGAAATTTTTATGGTGGCGTCTCTGCAGGAGGGGGAGATCACCTTCCGCTACATGCTGGGGCTGATGACGCTGCCGATCTTGGGCTGGGGCGGCGGCACTTATCTGGGCGCAGTGGCCACAGAGCTTTTGCCGGCGATCGTCCAGGACGGCTTGGGTATCGCGCTTTACGGCATGTTTATCGCGCTCATCATACCGGCGGTGCGCAAATCGCTGGAAATTTTGGCCGTGGTGGCCGTGGCGGTGGCCCTGAGCTGCTTGTTTTTCTATCTGCCGGCGCTTTCTGGCGTCTCCACCGGTGTGGCGGTCATCGTCTGCACGGTGGTGGGCGCGGGTTTCGGCGCGTATTTCTTTCCCAATAAAGGATGGTGAGTCAGTTGAATACAGGGTATGTAGTGGCAGCCATCTTGGTCATGGCCTTGGTGACGTATATTCCGCGGGTCCTGCCGCTGACGATCTTTCAGGGCAAGATCCGCTCCCGCTTCCTGCGCAATTTTTTGCAGTATGTGCCGTATGCGGCGCTGGGAGCGATGACTTTTCCGGGAATATTTTACGCGACAGATAATATGATCTGCGCGCTTTTGGGCACAGGTGTAGCAGTCGCCGCGGCTTTCTTCGGCGGCAGTCTGCTGGTGGTGGCGATCTGTGCGGTACTGGCCGTCATCGGCGGCAATTTGTTTTTGATCTAACGATGAGGAGGAATGAGCGATGATTCTACTGCAGGCAGAACATCTGCAAAAAACGCACGGCATGAAGGTGATTTTTGATGATATCAGCGTGTATATTTCCAATGGCGATAAAATAGGCTTGATCGGCGTCAACGGCACGGGCAAGAGCACGCTGCTCAGGATCTTGGCCGGGCTGGATGCAGCAGATGCCGGAGAGATCACCACCAGCAATGAATTGGTGGTGGAATATCTGCCGCAGCATCCAGATTTTGACGAGGATGCCACGGTGTTAGAGCAGGTCTTCCGCGGCGAATCACCGTTCATGCAGGTGCTCAGAGCGTACGAAGAGACGCTCGATGCGCTGGAAGCACACCCCGAGGACGCCGCGCTCACGGAAAAACTGCTCAAGCTTTCCGAGCAGATGGACGAGGTGGACGCTTGGCAGCTGGAGAGCGAAGCCAAGAGCATCCTGAATAAATTAGGCGTGTCCGATTTCAGCGCCAAGGTGAGCACCCTATCCGGCGGTCAGCGCAAACGTATCGCCTTAGCCGGTGCGCTCATCCGTCCCTGCAATCTCCTGATCTTGGACGAGCCCACCAACCATTTGGA
>CABVBB010000152.1 GCA_902496505.1 uncultured Peptococcaceae bacterium | reverse complement strand
TTTCTGGCCTGATTGTAGCATGCTGCGGCCAACTTGGAAAGCCCCTCAAATATTTTTCTTGACAAGGCCTTTCCCGCGTGATAGTATATCACCCAACAACTAAATCAGTTTTGCTCTTATCCAGAGTGGCGGAGGGACTGGCCCGATGAAGCCCGGCAACTGGCCTGCGTGCGTGCGCAGGTGCTGTGCCAAATCCAGCAGACATTGATCTGACAGATAAGAGTGGTGACAGCGTCTTTCTGAACCCACTTTTGTCAGGCCAAGGCAAAAGCGGGTTTTTTTGTTGTTCAGTCAAGATTGACCAGATCATTTGTCAAGACTTGACACGCAGGAATTTTTGTATCTCAATTATTTATTTTTCGAGGAGGATCACACATGAAGAAAAAAACATTGTTACTCATCACCTTGGCGCTCTGCGCTGCCCTGTCCTTTGGCTGCGGCAATAAGGACGCGCAAACCCCTGCCGCTGACGGCGCGGAAAGCAGCAAGATCGTTATCGGCGTCACCGGCGGCCCGCACGAGATCATCATGAACCACGTCAAAGAGTTGGCCAAAGACCAAGGCTTAGACGTCGAGATCGTCGTTTTCAGCGATTACATCCAGCCCAATGTACAGCTCAATGAAGGCGAACCGGACATGAACAGCATGCAGCATGCGCCTTTCTTGGAAAACACCTGCCAGGAAAAAGGCTATGAACTGTCCAATATCGGCGAGAACATCCTCATTCCCATGTGCATCCTCTCTGACAAAATAGATGATCTGACCGCTCTGCCGGACGGCGCGCTCATCGGACTGCCCGATGACACCACCAATGAAGCCCGTGCTCTCAAGCTTCTGGCCTCTGCTGGACTGATCACCTTGGATGAAAACGCCGGCGTCATGGCCACTCCGAAGAATATCACCGACAATCCCAAAAACCTCAAATTCCACGAGATGGAAGCCGGCCTTTTGCTGCGCACCCTCTCCGAATTCGACGCCGCAGTGGTCAACAGCAATTACGTCGTGGAAGCTGGCCTGACCCCCAGCGAAGAAGCGCTCTTTGTGGAACCGACCGAGAATAACCCCTGGGTCAACATCTTTGCCTGCCGCACCGCGGATAAAGACAATGAGAACTTCAAAAAACTCATCAGCATCTATCAAAGTGACGAGGTCAAAGCCTTCATCGCCGAGACCTATCCCGGTGACGCCGTCCTGGCTGCTTGGTAAACCGCCAGAACGCTAAAAGCATCGTCAAATCTATCTCACGCACGAAAACAAGCAGGCTTCGGTCTGCTCTACATACTTATGAAGGAGGTCTTTCCTATGGCCATGATCGAGATCGTCGATCTGTGTAAATCGTATGGCAGCGGCGCTCATGCCGTGCACGCGCTTAAAAATATCAATCTCCAGGTGGAGCGGGGCGAGATCTTTGGCGTCATTGGCTTCAGCGGCGCTGGCAAGAGTTCTTTGATCCGCTGCGTGAATATGCTGGAGACACCGACCTCCGGCCGTATCCTGGTGGATGGTCAGGACATGACCGCTTTGCGCGGGGCTGCGCTGCGTCAGGCGCGCAAGAAGATCGGCATGATCTTTCAGCATTTCAATCTCTTGGAGACGGCCACCGTTTACCAAAATATCGCTGTGGCTTTGGAGCTGAACAAAGTACCTAAAGCGCAGATCGAGAAGAAAGTAGCGGAGCTTTTGGCTCTGGTCGGCTTGGAAAACAAAGCCAACGCTTTTCCCAGTCAGCTCTCTGGCGGGCAGAAGCAGCGCGTGGCGATCGCCCGCGCTTTGGCTAATGATGTGGATATCCTGCTCTGTGATGAAGCGACGTCCGCATTGGACCCGCAGACCACTGAAGCGATCTTAGACCTGCTCCTGGACATCAATCGGCAGATGCATATCACCATCATGCTCATCACCCATGAAATGAACGTCATCAAAAAAGTCTGCGACCGCGTGGCTGTCCTGGAAAACGGTGAGATCATCGAGCAAAACACCACCTTGGACCTTTTCGTCGATCCGCAGCAGCCCACCACCCGCAATTTCTTGGGCAGCATCCTGGATGAAAAGCTGCCGCAGCCAGTACTGGATAAGATCCGCGAACGGGATGTGAACTGCAAAGTGGTGCGGCTGACCTTCGTAGGCGCCAATACTTCTATGCCGCTGCTTTCCCAGATTGCCAAGGCGCTGCCCTTAGCGCCCAATATCCTTTCTGGCAGCATCCTGCAAGTCAAGGATGAGACCTTAGGCCGATTGGTCATCGAACTCTCCGGCGAGCCGTCAGACATCCAGAAAGCTCTGGATATGATCGCCGCCGCCCAAGTCAAAGCGGAGGTGTTACAACAATGAGTCAAGAATTATCCCGTATTTTCGATCTGCTCCTGCCCGCCACCGGCGAAACGCTGATCATGGTCGCCTTTGCCCTATTCTTTTCCGTCATCATCGGCGTTCCTTTAGGCATTCTTCTCGTCGTGACCCGCCCCGGCAATATTTTGGGCCAGCATCAGGCCCTGAGCCTGCTCAACCGTGTGCTCAATATCCTGGTCAATTTTATCCGCTCCATCCCCTTCATCATCCTGATCCTTTGGGTCATTCCCGTGACTAAGCACGTCGTCGGCACCACCATCGGCGTCAAAGGCGCGATCTTTCCGCTCTTCCTCTATGCCGCGCCCTTTATCGCCCGCGTGACGGAAACCGCCATTTTGGAGATCAAGCCCGGCATCATCGAAGCCTTCATCGCCCTGGGCGCCAGCCCCTGGCAGATCATCACCCGCGTTCTCCTGCGCGAATCTCGCTCCAGCCTGATCCTGGCCCTGACCACCGCCGCCGTGAGCCTCATCGGCGCCACCGCCATGGCCGGCACCGTCGGCGCAGGCGGCCTAGGACACCTAGCCATCCGCAACGGCTACCAAAGCTACGACCTCGCCGTCGTGAACGCCACCATCATCGTCCTCTTCATCCTCGTCCAGCTCCTGCAAAGCGCCGGCAACACCCTCGCCCGCAAGCTGCGGCGGTAAATACAGCCATTGGCAAACAGCCAGTACAGACATTGCTCTGTGCTGGCTGTTTTTGTGCTGCCTTTATTTCAGATAAACTGCAGGAAAAACGCTTTGAAAATGTCGATCAGATCCCCGATCTCATCATCTCCCAGCAGATCATTACGCACAGAAAGTACCGTGCAGACGATGATCTCCTGATCGATCGGCACCAGCCGCACAGCTGTGCCCTCCTGCACCATGCCTGCCAGTGACTTGGTCATGACCGCTATAGCATTTCGACGCTCAAAGACATGCAGCGATTTCTCCATATTGTTGCCTTTGTAGACGATATTCAATCGACTGCAATACCGCTGGGCAATGCGCTGATAAAGCGGCGTTTCCTGAGCCGAATCACAATAAAACATGATCGGATACTGATCGAGCCTGTCCATCTTAAAATTTTTCACATCCGCATTGGTTGGCACAGCATGGAGCAAGACTTGTACGGGTTCTTCCAGCAGCACGATCGGCGTATACAAGCTTTGCTCCTCTAAGGTCAGCAGTTCCTCTTTTTCCAGCTGCCGCAGCATCAGATCGATCGTCCCACTGGCCAGCGCATCGTCCAGCTGCTCTGTGCTGGAATAATATTCTTCAATGTTGATCTGTGGATGGGCCCCTTGAAATATACTTGTTATGCTGTCAATGTGCCGCTTGAAGCCAACATACGCCCCAATCGTCAGCCTTCGCCCTTCTCCCTCTCGGAAAAGCTGGCCAAAATCAGCAAACTGCTGCAAGACCTGCTGTGCGGCCTGATAAGCCAACTCCCCCTCCTCAGTCAGAGCAACGCCTGCCTTGGACCGCCAAAAAAGCTGCTGTCCCATTTCCGCCTCCAATTGCTTGATCTCGCGGCTGATACACTGCTGCGATACATGCAGGACTTTACTGGAAAGGGTCATTGAGCGGCAGTCTGCTGTGACCACAAAATATTTCAAGCTTTCAATGCGCATTAAATCGCCTCCTATTTATGGCTCTTTTTACCATTATAATACTTTTCCGTCGTGATAAGCAATCCAATACCGGAACAAAACTGCCCATCTTTTGGCAAACGATCAACAACATGACGTTGTAGATCAGCTCTTTCGCTTTATGTAATAAGTGTTTTTAATGAAAACTATTTCATGATAAGATGAAATCAGATCAAACACCACTTATTTTTTAAGTGATCCGCCTCTTTTGCGCAAAAGAGCTGTTCCTTTACTACCATGTATCTGTCAGCACAGAAAGGATGACTCAATTATGCCTACTTCTTACAACAACAAGGTGCTCGTCTTAGGTATCGACGGTATGGACCCTCGTCTGACCCGCAAATATGTCGATGCCGGCCTGCTGCCCAATGTCCAAAAATATATCGAAGCCGGCGCCTGCCGCCAGGATCTGATGCTTTTAGGCGCTCAGCCTACTGTTACCCCGCCTATGTGGACGACGCTATGTACTGGCGCATACCCGATGACCCACGGCATCACCGAATTTTTCGCTCAGTCTACTGAGAAACCGGACGTCATGGTCTACAATTTGGATTCTACCAAATGCGAAGCTGAGCAGATCTGGAACTGCTTCGCTGAAGCCGGCCGCAAGACGCTGGTCTGGCATTGGCCGGGCGCTGCTTGGCCGCCATCCTCAGACAGCGATAAGCTCTACGTCGTTGATGGCACCAGCCCTGGCACAGTCAACATGGCCCGCGGTCAGGTGGACAACGAATTCATGGTCGGCGCCAGCGAAGCCATCCAAGAAGTGACCTTCATCCGCGATGTCATGGACGGCGTTGCCGAGCCCTGCGTCATTACTGACCTAGAAACTGACAATGCGCCCGGCCTGGATATTGCCGAGACCTACGCTTCTTCCGAATCGCGCACTATCATCATGGATATGTCCGAAAGTCAGGTCAATCTGGCCCTGAGCACGCCCACCAACGTCTGCCAATCTCCGATAAAACCGGCGGTCAACTGGGCAGATGCCCCGACAGATGCCAAGGAATTCACCATTTTGCTGAGCAAAGGCCTCATCAATCGTCCCTGCCTAGCCTTAAAAAATGAAGACGGCATTTATGACCGCGTTGCTATTTACCGCTCCAAGAAAGAAACAGCACCGATCGTGACCCTGCAAAAAGGCGTCTTCACCCGCGAAGTCATCGACGAGGCCATCAAGAAGGATGTGCGGTATCCCAAATGCAACCGCGATATGAAACTTTTGGACATCGCCGAGGACGGCAGCCAGCTGAAGCTCTATGTTTCCGCTGCCATGAATACGGAATTTGACGGCGTCTGGTCGCCCAAATCTCTTTATGAGACCATCACCAGCAAGATCGGTTTCCCACCGCCCAGCTTCATGCTGGATGGCACCAATGCTGAATTGGTACAGATCATGCTGGAAGGCTGGTATCATATCGCTGACTGGCAGGCGCAAAGCATCAATTATTTGATCGAAGAGGAAAACTTTGAAGCTGTCTTCTCCCATTATCACAATATCGACCTCCAGCAGCATAAGCTGATCGATTTCATCGCTGAACGCGGCATCAATAAGCTGCCCCGCTCCTTCTATGAAAAAGCTATGGAAAACCTCTATATCCAAACGGATTACTATTTGGGACAATTCCTGCACCTCTTGGATAAAGGCTGGTCCATCATCATCTGCTCTGATCATGGTCTGGTCGCTTCCCGTTATCTGCCGCCAGCCTTAGGCGACATGAGCGGGCTCAATGTCGGCGTTATGGAAGACCTGGGCTATACCATCATGAAGCGCGACGCTTCTGGTCAAAAACTCCATGAGGTGGATTGGTCGAAGACCCGCGCCTTCGCTATGCAGGCCACCAGCATCTATATCAACCTCAAAGGCCGCTGGGATACCGGTATCGTCGATCCTGCTGATCAATATGATTTAGAAGAGCAGATCATCACCGATCTCTATGGCTACAAAGATCCCCAGACCGGCAAGCGTGTCGTCGCGCTGGCTCTGCGCAACAGAGATGCTGTGCTCCTGGGCGTCGGCGGCCCTAAAGCGGGCGATATCATCTACTGGACTGCTGAAGGCCAC
>CABVBB010000151.1 GCA_902496505.1 uncultured Peptococcaceae bacterium | reverse complement strand
ATGATTTTTATTATCAGCTTATCCGTTATCCCCAGGAGGAATATGAGGCCCTGTTTCATGATCGGCCGGATAACTATTATCGCTATCACCACTACGAAGAAGAACTGCAGAAGATCCGTGAAGCAGTAGGGGAAGCGATACAGGGAGGCAGCCGTCAATTCAGTCTGATCACGCGGATGCCGGTCAAAGGCGGTGGTCATGTTTGGGTGCGGATGAGCGGGACCATTACGGATGAAACTTACCAAGGGATCCCTATTGCATACACAGTCATCACCGATATCACGGACTTGGTGGAGATCAAGCAGGCACAAACCATTACGTATAACAATATTCCAGGGTTTTTAGCCAAATACCTGATCAAGGATCATATGAATATGCAGCTTTTGGATGCTAACGACCGCTTCAAGGCGTTTTTTGGGACGCAAGCGCAGGAGTATGATACTTTGCTGAAGCGGAATCTAAAGGACAATGAAGCGCTGTTTGCAGAGCAGCTGGAGCCGGTGCGGCAGGGAGAGCATATTAGTCTGATGACCCAGCTGCACAGCCAGCAGGGCAAGGATATTTGGGTGCAGATCACTGGTGACTGCGTGGATTGGATCGACGGCGATCCGGTATATCTTTTGCTTTACATCGATGTGACGGAGCAGTGGGAGATCCAGCAGAAATTAGAGGAGCAGACCCAGCAGCTGCGGGATGCTTTGGCGGGAGCACTGCGTGCAGGGGATGCCAAGCGCTCCTTCCTGTCGAAGATGTCTCATGAGATACGTACCCCGATGAATGCGATCATTGGCATGACCACCATTGCTGCGGCGCATATCGAGGATCAGGCGCGGGTGGAAGATTGCTTGAAGAAGATCGGTTTTTCTTCCAAACATCTGCTTTCCATCATCAATGACGTGCTGGATATGTCCAAGATAGAGGACGGCAAACTGACCGTCAATCGGGAGCCTTTCTACCTCCAGCAAGTGCTGGAATCCGTCACAGCCATCATTTTTCCCCAGGCTGCTGCCCGTGGGCTGGAGTTTCATACTTCTTTGCAGGAGGCGACGGAAGAAGAGCTGATGGGCGATTCCGTACGCGTCAGTCAAATACTGCTCAATCTGCTGTCCAATGCAGTCAAGTTTACGCCGGCAGGCGGCAGCGTGAGACTGGGCATCAGCCGATTGGCAGACAAGGGCAACTATGTCAGGCTGCGCTTCCTTATCAGTGATACCGGCAGAGGCATGAGCGAAGCGTTTTTGGAGCGACTTTACGAACCCTTTGAGCAGGAGCGTACAACAAGCAGTGAAAATTTGAATGGAACAGGGCTGGGGATGTCGATCACCAAAAATTTGGTGGAACTCTTGGGCGGCTCGATCTCCGTCACCAGCCGTTTAGGCGAGGGCACCACCTTCACAGTGGAGCTGCCTTTCAGCTTGGCCGACGCGCCTCAGCGGGCGATAAAATATCCGGTCATGGCTCAGCTCAAGGTCCTGATCACGGATAATGATCCAGATGACGGCGCCTATACGGCCCTCCTGCTGGAGCGCTTTGGCATCATCGCCAAGCGGGTGCTGAGCGGTCAGGAGGCGGTGGACGAAATACGCGCCGCCCATGAAGCGGCGAATGAATATGATGTGTGCTTGATCGATTGGCAGATGCCGGCGATGGATGGTCTCGAGACCATTCGGCAAATACGGGCCATTGTCGGGCCGGATACGCTCATTATCATCATTACCGCTTACGATTACAGCCAGATCGAGATGGAAGCCCGAGAGGCAGGCGCTAATTTATTTTTGGCAAAGCCGTTGTTTGCTTCCTCACTATACAACAGCCTCCTCTCCGCAGCAGGCTCAGAACGGATCGTCTCTGATCAGGCGGCTGAAGAAGCCGTGCAGAAGCTGCTTTTTGGCCGGAACGTCCTGCTGGCGGAGGATAATGACCTGAATGGCGAGATCGCTGAAGAACTTTTGCGAATGGCTGGCGCTCAGGTGCACTGGGTCAAGGACGGGAAGGCAGCCGTAGAATGGTTTCTTTCCCCTGCTGGGCGTGTGTGCGACGCTATCTTGATGGATATCCAGATGCCAGGCATGGACGGCTACCAGGCAGCGCGAGCTATTCGCAGCGCCCCGCGGGACAATGCAGCGCACATCCCGATCATCGCCATGACTGCCAATGCCTTTCAAGAGGATGTTACAGCAGCACTGGAAGCCGGGATGAACGCGCATATCGCCAAGCCGGTAGACGTTGCTCATCTGTATCAGGTGCTGGGAGACTATATGGAACAAGAGGGCTGAATAAGCCATGGAATCAACTGGAGCTCAAGCGATGGGCTCCAGTTTTTTGTCTGCAAATCATACTTGACAACTGCAGCTGATGCGTGTAGCCTGTTAAGTAGATTAACAGAAGGAAGAGACGTATATGACAGCAACAGAAGACACGGCACGTCTGTGTCAGCAGTTTCTGCATCTGGTCAATCGGTATGGGCAATTGGAGAAAATGACCCATACGTATGACGGCGAGGCGGTGCTGCATTTGTCCGAGGTGCACACCATCGCCGATATCGGCGCTCAAAGCGGGCTCAATATCAGTCGATTGGCTGAGAAGCAAGGCGTTTCCCGCAGCGCGGCTTCGCAGATGATCACTAAGCTGGTGAAAAAAGGGTATGTGGAAAAAAACATCTCCCCCGATACGGACAACGAGGTGGTCTTAGAACTGACAGCAGCAGGCGAAGCGGTGCAGAGGCAGCATGAAGCGCAGCACCAGTGGCTGGAAGAACGCTTGGCAGAGCTCTTGAACGCCTATCCGCCGGATACTTTGCAGTCTTTAGCGAGTTTGGCTGCGGACGTGGAGAAATTATGGGAAGAGATGCCGTCCCTCGAGTGCTAGAGGGGCGGATCATTTTTGATCAGTGTGTTAAGATACTTAACAGAAAGGGCGTGCGCAAGATGGCGTATGAAAAGATCAATTCGATCCAACAGTTCAATTTCCAGATCAATCGGGTGCTTACCTATGGTGAGCAGGCCTGCGACGCGGCAGCGGTCAGAACGGTGCTGAAAGATGTCAAAACGCTTCCCGATTGGCGAAAGGCGTGGCTGGGACTGGCGCAGCGGGCGGAGACAGAGGGACGCTGGCTGCACGCGGCCTATGCGTATCGGATGGTGGAATTTTTTGCCAGCCAGCCGGAAAAGGAAACGGTCTACGCCAAGTGCCTGGCGCTGTTTGAACGGGCGTTTGCGGAAGAACTGCACCTGGACTATGAGCGGCGGGAGGTGCCCTTTGCCGGTAAAAGGCTGAGCACCATCTGTCTGCGGGCAGCAAAGCCGAAGGCAACGGTCTTAGTCTGCGGCGGTTATGATTCGTTCATCGAGGAATTTTTACTCCAAGTCAGTGAATTGACAGAGCGGGGCTATACCGTGATCTTATTCGAAGGGCCGGGGCAAGGGCGCTCACTGCGGCAGGGACTTTACTTCCAGCCAGATTTTGAGCGGTCGACGCAGGCGGTGCTGGACGCTTATGGCGTGGCGTCCTGTGCGATGGTGGGGATTTCTTGGGGCGGCTATTTTGCTCTGCGCAGTGCGGCGTATGAGCCACGTATCGTGGCAGCGGCGGCCTATGATGTGCTGACCGATGGGATAGAAGTGATGACGGGCGTTTTTCCCCAGCCTATCGCCAGTATCCTGCGCTTTTGCTTGAAGCGGGAGTGGCTGTGTGTCGTCAATGCCTTGACCAGCCGATTGCGGCAAAAAAGCCTGTTGGCGGATTGGGCGCTCACACAGGGAGAGTATATCACCGGCACGCAGACGGCGGTAGCGTTTTATGAAGCCCTGCGCGGTCATTCGCTGTATGGCCTGACAGAGCGGCTGACGCAGGATATTTTGCTCTTGGCTGGAGAAAAGGATCATTATGTGCCGCTCACGCAATATGAATGGCTGCGTGCTCATCTGCCCAATGCCCGTTCGGTGACCGCGCGGCTGTTTACCGCAGCAGAGGGCGGCGAACAGCATTGTCAGGTGGGAGCGCATCAGTTGGCGGTAGAAGCCATCGTCCGCTGGCTGGACGGGCTGTTTGACAAACAGCAGGAAGCAGAATAAAAGCTTCGCTCCGGGCGCTTGGCATGCTATACTGAGCATAGCGATGAGTAGGAAACTTGCAGAAAGCGAGGGGGAATAATGGTCTTTCAGTTGCTGTTTTTTGGGGTGATCGGCTGTTTCGGGGCGGCAATTTTTGTGGCTGTGAAATCGTATTGGTATATGGGGAAGTATCGCAAGCTTTATCACCGAGAAAAGTGGGCGGTCATATTTTTAGCCGGCGGGACAGCGGGTATCCTGTTCATGGCGGTCATGCTCATGCTGCCCTGGATCGTCGCGCTGTCAGCCCGATGATCGATATGCAATGAAAACGGAGGCGCTCTGCCCAGTGGAGCGTCTCTTTGTCATGTGGTCTGATACTGGCGAGGAAATTTTGGGCCGAAGTATTTACAAACAAAGGAAAATGCAGTATAATAGCACAAAATTAGTATCAGGTACTAAGATAAGCTATAATGTTAATTTCGACAGGGATAGAGCTACCCATTTACTTTGAATTTCAAAATAAAGGAGAAGACACATGAATTTAGAGACTGTAAAGGAATTATTGCAGATGTTTGACGAATCAGGGGTCACACGGATGCGTTTGGTTTGTGAAGGTTTGGAGATGGAGTTGGAAAAAGGACAGGCGGCAGTGTACAGCGCGCCGGCAGCGCCAGTGGTACAGCCGCAGGCTGTAGTGCAGGCTCCTGTCGCCGTGGAGGCGGTGCAGCCGACAGCCAGCGGGACAGAGGTGACCTCGCCTATCGTGGGTATCTTTTATCCAGCCAGTTCTCCGGAAGCTGAGCCCTATGTGCGGGTCGGGCAGACGGTGAAAAAAGGCGATACGCTCTGCATCATCGAGGCTATGAAGGTGATGAACGAGGTGCCGTCGCCCTGTAGTGGCGTCGTCACGGCAGTCTGCGCGGAGCGGGAGCAGCTGGTGGAATATGGTCAGGTGCTCATGGTGATCGAGGAACGTTAGGAGAAGAGAGATGCTGAAACGGATTTTGATCGCCAATAGAGGCGAAATAGCAGTGAGAATCATCAGAGCCTGTCGGGAAATGGGCATCGAATCAGTGGCAGTCTATTCCCAGGCGGATGAATCAGCCCTGCATGTGCAGCTGGCTGATCATGCGGTCTGCATCGGACCAGCTAAGGCGCAGGAGAGCTATCTCAATATGCAGAGCATCCTGGCGGCGGCTACGGGCTTAGGCTGTGATGCGATCCACCCCGGTTTTGGCTTTTTGTCAGAGAATGCGGCCTTTGCCCGCTTGGTGGAGCAGTGTGGTCTGACATTCATCGGGCCGAGCGCAGAGGTGATCGAGCAGATGGGCAATAAGTCTGCTGCCCGCCGTTTGATGATGGCCGCAGGTGTGCCGGTGGTGCCTGGCTCGGACGGCAGTGTGGCTGATGTGAACGAAGCCAAGCGTATCGCATCTGAGATCGGCTATCCGGTGCTGATCAAGGCATCTGCTGGCGGCGGCGGCCGAGGGATGCGCCGAGCCTACAGTGAAGCTGAGCTGGAAAATGCGTTTTTGACCGCCAAAAGTGAGGCTAAGGCCTGCTTTGGTGATGATGATATTTATATGGAAAAGCTGATCGTGGATCCAAAGCATATCGAGTTTCAGATCCTGGCCGATCAGTTCGGTCATGTGGTCCATTTGGGCGAGCGGGACTGCTCAGTACAGCGGCGCAATCAAAAAATGATCGAAGAAGCGCCGTCTAAGGCACTGAAGCCAGAATTACGGGCAGCCATGGGCGATGCGTCGGTACGGGCGGCTCAGGGCGTGGGTTATCAAAATGCCGGCACCATCGAATATGTACTGGATCAGGACGGGCATTTCTATTTCATCGAAATGAACACCCGCATCCAGGTGGAGCATCCGGTGACGGAAATGGTGACCGGCGTGGACCTGATCCGTGAGCAGATCCGCATCGCTTCCGGTCTGCCGCTGGAACTCAAGCAGGAGGACATCGTGCTGCACGGCCACGCGATCGAGTGCC